>CAKZVN010000338.1 GCA_937922105.1 uncultured Litorilinea sp. | reverse complement strand
CACAGCGTTGGCTTCAGCCGTAAGCCCGCGCAAATTGACACCGGCGGGAGTTTCGGGGGACAATGGGTTGTCGGGTGCGGCGCATGTCAGGTCGGCGCGCCGCAGTTCCCCCGCTGGTTTGCGCGGGGACGAGTGTTGGTTTGACTCATTGCGGGGCCGGGTGTGTGGCGCATTCGGCATCCGTCCGGCATCAATCATGAGGGTGCTGTGTTTGATTATTCGGCGCCGGGGGCAACGCCCGGTGGAGATGTCACCGTCTGGAGCGCGTGCCCACTCCAGCCTGTCGCGGCGGGGGTGTTGACCCACTTCAGCTATAGTGTCTTGGCTGAGCTGGTCAGCCGGGGCTGGTATGTCTATTACGACCGCCTGGGCTTTGCGCCCACGCCGCGCTCCCGTTTGGTGCGCCGGCACAAAGGTCGCGCGTATCTGAATCTGTCGCTCTCTGCCAAGCTGGATGCCGAGCAAGCCGGGGTCGAGCCGGTGACCTTGCGCGTCAACGGTCAAGCCATGCCGTTGGCGGCTTGGGAAAAGGCGGGCTTTCTGGCAGGTTTCCGCCTGGGCCGCGCGCGAGCACGCATTGAGGAAACGCTGGCGCGCATGGCGGACGAGATGGACACGGTCACCGAGAAGGCGCGCAATTGGTATATCAAGACCCAGGGGCTGCGTTGGAGCCAGGCCGAGGTCCTCCAGATCATGGAGGAGATCGAGCGGGTCGGCGTAGAGAGCATGGCGGCTTACCTGGCGGCGCGCCACAATCTGGAATGGCTCTATGCCCAATTGCTCGCGCAATTGGGCGAAGCGCACGGGCATATCGAGTCGCTCTTGCTGCTCAACAATGCGCTGTGCGACATGCAGACGCTGGTGGAATGGGAACTCGCCAACGCGGTGATCGCGCTGAGTGAGACGTTGCATGAGCCGGAGCAGGTGGCTTGGCTCAAAGCCGGAGATGCCACTCGATGGCAAGAGCGCCTGCCCGGCAAGACGGCGTCCACGCGCTTTGCCGCATTTCTGGATGCCTACGGTCACCGTACCTTGCACGAAGGCGAGATGGCGATCCCGCGCTGGGCCGAAGACCCGGCGATCTTGTTGCGCGGGCTGTTGGTCTGTGTGGAGCATCCGGTGCGCCACCCGGCCCAATTGCCCAAGTCGGGCGCGCTGCACAAAGTGTTGGAGGCACTGCCCGCTGCCCAGCGCAAACAAGGCGAGCAGATGATCAACAAGATGCGCGGTCTGCATCGCTTGCAGAGTCGCGCGCTCCATGCCCTGGCTTATATTTGGGCCGGGACACGCACCTGGGCGCTGGCTGCCGCGCGCGAAGCCATGGTGGACGGTCGCCTGCGCGACGTTCAGGAGGTCTTTTCCTTCGAGTTGGAGGAGATCAAGGAAATGATGACCGGCGAGTGGAACATCAGCTCGCTGGATGAGATCCACGCCACCTGTGCGCGCCGCCGCGCCGAGCTGGCAGCCTGGCGCGAAGAGAATGCGCCGGAGATCCTGATTGATGAGGTGGAGGGCTACGCCACCCACAATGGGCTGCCTGGTGTGACCGGTCATGCCGCAGGGCCGCTGCGTCGCTGGGGCGAGACCAAGCGCAACGGCTGTAGCGGCGCGATTCTGGCCGCCGAGGTCTTCGACGGCGGTTGGGCGTTGGCGTTGCCGTTGGCTGTGGGTTTTGTCTCCAAGTTCGGTAGTCCCCTGGACCCCTTTGTCGCCGCCGCGCGCGCGTGGAATCACCCGGTAATGGTCGGTCTGGGCGCGCGCTACGACAGCTTGGTCGAGGGCGCGCATACCATCCTGGATATCCATCCCGACTCTGTGCGCTTGGAACAGTAGAGGTCGCGGGTCGCTGTCGTGGGGCGACCGCAAGGCTATGAGGCAAGCCGATTCCATGTCCCCAATCGCTGTCGCGCTTCCGTCCAGCGGCGAATCTTTATCCCGGTCGGACCCTGCCGTCTCGGTAGTCATCCCCCTCTACAATGAAGAGGAGAGCATCCCCCATTTGGTGGAGGCTGTGCGCGCCGCGCTGGACGGCATCGGGCGCAGCTATGAAGTGATCGTGGTAGACGACGGCTCGCGCGATCGCAGCTTTACCCTCTTGCAGGAAGTCGCGGCCCAGGACCCGCGCTGGGTGATTGTACGGCTGCGGCGCAATTTCGGACAGACGGCAGCCTTTGCCGCAGGCTTCGACCACGCACGCGGGGAGGTGATCGTCACCATGGACGCCGACCTGCAAAACGATCCCAAAGACATTCCGCTCCTGCTCGCCAAGATTGACGAAGGCTATGACATTGTGAGCGGGTGGCGCAAGAATCGCCAAGACCGCTTCTGGGACCGTCGCTTGCCCTCCATTTTGGCTAACCGCCTGATCTCGAATGTAACCGATGTGCGGCTGCACGACTACGGCTGTTCGCTGAAGGCCTATCGCCGCGACGTGCTGCGCCATGTGCGGCTCTATGGCGAGTTGCATCGCTTCATCCCGGCGCTGGCGAGCCAGGTGGGCGGCGCAGTCACCGAAGTCCCGGTCAACCACCATGCACGGCAATATGGGCGCTCCAAGTACGGCATCGGGCGCACCGTGCGCGTCGTGTTGGATTTGATCACCGTCTGGTTTCTGGGCGGCTATGCCACGCGGCCCATCCACGTGTTCGGCACATTGGGCTTGCTCTCCGTGGCGGGCGGTTTGGCGGTGGGGCTGTATCTCACCTTCCTCAAGCTGGTCTTGGACCAGGACATCGGCGGGCGACCGTTGCTGCTTTTGGGCGTGCTGCTGGTCATGATCGGCGTGCAGTTGATCACCATGGGCCTCTTGGGCGAGATGATCATTCGCACCTATCACGAAAGCCAGGACAAGCCCATCTACTTCATCCGCACGGTGGTGCGCCACACGCCGGAGCCGGTCGCGGATGCCACGGCAGATGCAACTGCCCGCGGGCTTGTGCCTCGTTAGCTCACCAGCCTCAGCAAAGTAAATTCCCACCGAATGTAGCCGCCCAGTGGTTTGATCGGCAAATAGCAAAGAAAGTCATGCTGAGCGTCGCTGCTCGCCAAGCTGTGCGGGTGTTGCCACACGATCAGGCATGACAGTTTTATGGACGCGCCCTCTTGCGAAATGCACAGGTCTAGGCAGCGGGATAGGACCGGCTGTGGGCGACCTCGACCAGCGCGGCGAGGTTTTCGGGCGGCGTATAGCGCGGAACGATGCAGCCCGACCCCAGTAGGAAGCCGCCCCCGCGGCCCGCTGCGTCAATGCAGCGATGGGCCGCAGCTGCGCTCACCGCAGGCGTAGCGTGGAGCAGTTCCTCCACCGTGTGCACATTCCCCACCAGAATGACCCGGTCACCGATGCGCTCCTTGGCGACGCGCAGGTCCACGGCATGGTCAATCTCCACCAAATCTGCGCCGCTGTCGGCATATAGGTCCAGCACTTTGGTGCTGTTACCGCAGATGTGCAGGAGTTTGTGCTCAATGCCGTACTCTGCCCAGGCTCGGAAGACCTGTTGCAGGTAGGGCAAGGAGAAGCGGCGGAAGGTGCGCGGGGAGATGACATTGCACGACGCCAGCGAATCGCCGCAATGCAGGATATCCGCGCCGGCATCCCAGCAGGCTTTGCCGAAGCGGATGAGGGCCTGGGCTGCCAAGCCCAATGCGTGATGCACGGCTTTCTCGTTGGCGCCCTCCATTTCGCCTTCGACCATGGCGATCTCGGTGAGCCATTGTTGCGAGCCGATGAAGTAGGAAGCCAGGGCAAAGGGGCCGGTGCCGGGCGAGCGCAGCGCGACTTGGTCGCCCACAGCCCGCCGCGCCAGACGCAGCGCCTCCAGCATGACCGGCATGCGTCCGTCGCGTGCCGGGTCGGGGACTTCCAGGTCGAAGACCTCGGCGAGTTTGGTGCAGGGCGGTTCCACCAAGGCAGGGAGTTCATCGGGGCTACGCGTGGTCTTACAGCCGAAGCCCTCGGCGATGTAGAAGTTGTCCGCGCCGATGGCGATGACATCTTGCCCGACGCGCGCATGTAGCGCCAATTGGGCGCGCACCAGCGCCTCCGGGTCGGTGTAATAATCCAGCAAGGGAACGCCGGAGACCACCGTCGCCACGTCATACATATAGGGCATGGCGACGACGCAGTCGGTCGGCTCGCGGCGGATGGCACGCAGGACACGTTCGCGGGACGACAGCGGGGCAACAGACATGACCGGACCTCCTTGTCGCGGCGGGCCTAGATAGGCGCATGAATTTGACACAATTCATTGTACCAGAGTGCGGCGGTTTGACGCGCTCGCGCTTCTTGGCTACCATCGCGGCATGAGCGCGCTACCACCGCCCACCGTTTCGCTGTTGCCGCTGAACGCCGCCGATCATGCTGACGCGCTGCAACAAGTCTATCGCGCCACGCCGGCCTATTGGCAGCGGCTGGACCTGCCCGGCGCGCCCGCGGGCCAAGCTGCGCGCGATTTGGCGGACGCCGCCGCCACGCCGGGCCGCACGCTGATGGGGATCGTGTCACCCGTGGAAGAAGGCGGCGGCGTGGAATTGGTCGGGCTGGTGGATTTTCGTTTGCATTGGCCCGAACCCCAAACCGTCTATGTGGGTATGGTCATGGTCGCGGGTCCCTATCAGCGCCGGGGCATCGGGCGTGCGGCGTGGGCGCTGCTGCGCCCCTGGCTGGCAGGCCCGGCAGGGATGCTGCTGGCGCGCACCGCAGTTGAGCAGTACAACCCCGTCGCGCTCAAGTTTTTTCAGGCCCTAGGCTTCACGCTCACAGGCTCCAGCCGCCGCATGCAGATCGGCTCGCGCTGGGTGCGCTTGCTCTACTTGGAGCACCCGCTGGCGCCCGACCCTGCCCCATCGTCTTCCCGCCCCGCTTCACCCGCTGTCTGAAGGGAGTGCTTTATGCCGGCCCGAACCGCTCCACCCGAACTCACGACCTCCACTGTCTGGATGGCGCTGCGCGACCATCGCCGTACTTGGGAGGGGGTGCACATGCGCGACCTCTTTGCCCAGGACCCGGCGCGCTTTACCCGCTTCTCGCGGCGCTTCGACGATATCTTGTTCGACTTTTCCAAAAACCGCATCACGCAGACGACCTTCGACCTGCTGCTCGCATTGGCGCGCCAGGCCGAGATAGAGAAGGCGATTGCCGCCATGTTTGCGGGCGAAAAGATCAACACCACTGAGCAGCGCGCCGTGTTGCATGTAGCCTTGCGTAACCGCAGCAACCGTCCCATCTTGGTAGACGGCGCGGACGTCATGCCGGAGGTGAACGCGGTGTTGGCCCACATGCGCGAGTTCAGCACCGCGGTGCGCGACGGCACATGGCGCGGCTATATGGGCGACGCCATTACCGACGTGGTCAACATCGGCATCGGCGGCTCGGACTTGGGGCCGAAGATGGTCTGTCGCGCCCTGGCAGCCTATGCCAAACCCGGTCTGCGCACGCACTTTGTCTCCAATGTGGACGGCGCGGATTTGGCCTCGGTCCTGGCGCGGCTGAACCCGGCAACCACGCTCTTTCTGATTGCGTCCAAGACCTTCACCACACAGGAGACCATGACCAACGCGCAGTCGGCGCGCGCCTGGTTCTTGGCCGCGGCCCAGAATCAAGCCGCCATTGCCAAGCACTTTGTGGCGCTTTCCACCAACGAGTCCGCGGTGCGCGAGTTCGGCATTGACCCGACCAATATGTTCGGCTTTTGGGATTGGGTCGGTGGGCGCTATTCACTCTGGTCTGCGGTAGGGCTGTCCATTGCCCTCTCGATCGGCATGGACAACTTCGAGGAGCTATTGGCGGGCGCGCACGCAGTGGACGAGCATTTCCGCAGCGCACCTTTTGCCCAAAACATCCCGGTGATCATGGCTCTCTTGGGCATTTGGTACAACAATTTCTGGGGGGCCGAGACCCACGCCATCCTGCCCTATGACCAGGGCATGCAATACTTCGCCGACTATTTCCAGCAAGGCGACATGGAAAGCAACGGCAAGAGCGTGACCAAAGACGGGCGTCCGGTGGACTACAGCACCGGCCCCATCATTTGGGGACAGCCGGGAACCAACGGTCAACACGCGTTCTACCAGTTGATCCACCAGGGGACCAAGCTGGTGCCGTGCGATTTCTTGGCTCCGGCCCAGAGCCACTACCCGCTGGGCGAGCATCATACCATTCTGCTTTCCAACTTCTTTGCCCAGACCGAGGCGCTCATGCGCGGCAAGCCCGCGGACGAAGTGCGCACCGAGCTGGCGGCCCAGGGCATTAGTGGGCAACGGCTGGAAGAGTTGGTCGCAGCCAAGACCTTTGCCGGCAACCGGCCCACCAACTCCTTCCTCTTTGCCAAGCTCACGCCGGCGACGTTGGGCAAACTCATCGCGCTCTATGAGCACAAGATTTTCGTGCAGGGCGTGATCTGGGGCATCAACTCCTTCGACCAGATGGGCGTGGAGTTGGGCAAGGTGTTGGCGAAGGCTATCCTGCCCGAGTTGGCGGACGACGCCGAGGTCACCAGCCACGATGCGTCTACCAATGGGCTGATCAACTATTACAAAACGCTGCGCTAGGGAGTGGGGTGCACCTGTCCGCTTGTCTGCTGCGGCAAGCGGGCAGGCGCACCTTTTCCCCTTGTTTTGCTTTTCCGGCTCGATATTTATCCAGCATCCGCGCTGCTCCCCTGGATTTTTCGCCCCGTTAACCGTTTGCTAACGCGATGTTCGCCGCGCCATAACACCTGGCGCGCCCCTTGTTAACACCTCGCGCCCATAGTCGGGACAGCGCCGTACAGTGCGCGGGGACGAATCTGCGTC
>CAKZVN010000337.1 GCA_937922105.1 uncultured Litorilinea sp. | reverse complement strand
CGGGCGCGCTTCGTGCGCGGCGATGAACTCCTCCTTGCCCATAATGTAGCCCAGGTCGTCTACGCCCTGGAGCAGGCACATCTTGCGGAAGGGGTCAATGTCGAAGCCCAGGGCTTGCCCGTCGGGCAAGATGACCTGCTGTGTCTCCAAATTGACGATGAGGCGCGTCTCCGGCTCCTCCTCCACCAAGTCCAGGAGCATGTTGACGGTCTCTTCGGGCAGCGTCACCGGCAACAGCCCGTTTTTGAGGCTGTTGTTGTAGAAGATGTCGGCAAAGCCGGGGGTGATCACCGCCTTGAAGCCGTAGTCGGTGAGCGCCCAGACCGCGTGCTCGCGGCTGGAGCCGCTGCCGAAGTTGCGTCCGGCAATCAGAATTTCGGCGCCCTGGAATTCGGGCCGGTTGAGCACAAAGTCGGGCTTGGGCGAGCCGTCGGGCTGGTAGCGCCAGGCGTTGAAGAGACCGGCCCCCATCCCCTCTTTGGTCACTGCGGTGAGAAAACGCGCCGGGATGATCTGGTCCGTGTCCACATTTTCGGCGCGTAAGGGGACTGCCGTGGCGTTGAGCGTGGTAAAGGGTTGCATGGCAGGCGATTCCTGTTCTAGTTGAGTAGCTCGCGCACATCCACCACGCGACCGTTGACCGCAGCTGCCGCCGCCATAATGGGACTCATGAGCAGGCTGCGCGCGCCGGGTCCCTGGCGCCCCTGGAAGTTGCGGTTGCTGGTGCTAGCGACATATTTGCCTGCGCCCGCCTTGTCGTCGTTCATGGCAAGACACATGCTGCACCCCGCACCGCGCCATTCGAAGCCCGCCTCGGCGAAGATGCGGTCCAGCCCTTCGGCTTCGGCCTGGGCCTTGACCGCCTTGGAGCCGGGCACAACCAGCGCGTGCACATGATCCGCGACTTTGCGCCCCTTGACCAAGGCCGCGGCCTCGCGCAGGTCTTCGATGCGGCTGTTGGTGCAGGAGCCGATAAAGACGATGTCTACCGGCTGGCCCTCGATGGGTTGGCCCGCGCGCAGCCCCATATATTCCAGCGCGGAGAGCAGGCTGCGCCGCTCGGCGGGGTCTTCAATTTCGTCGGGTGTGGGCACGTGACCGGTGACGGGGACGCCTTGCCCAGGGTTGGTCCCGTAGGTGACCATCGGCTCCAGCTTGCTTGCATCCAGGTACAGTTCACGGTCGAAGACAGCATCGGCATCGGTGACCAGCGTGCGCCAGTAAGCGACAGCCTTGTCCCAGTCTGCGCCTTTGGGCGCATAGGGCCGTCCCTGGATATAGGCAAAGGTGGTCTCGTCCGGCGCAATCATGCCCGCGCGCGCACCGCCCTCGATGCTCATGTTGCAGATGGTCATGCGGTTCGCCATACTCATGGCGCGGATGGCGCTGCCACGATACTCAAAGACATAGCCGGTGCCGCCGGCTGCGCCGTTCTTGGCGATGATGGCGAGGATCACATCTTTCGCCGTGACGCCGAAGCCCAATTCGCCTTCCACGTTGATGGCAAAGGTCTTGGGTTTCTTTTGCAACAGGCACTGGGTGGCGAGTACATGGCCCACTTCGCTGGTGCCGATCCCGAAAGCCAGCGCGCCGAACGCGCCGTGGGTACTGGTGTGGCTGTCGCCGCACACAATGGTCATGCCCGGCTGGGTGACGCCCATCTCCGGCCCCACCACGTGCACGATGCCCTGCACGTCGCCTTCAATGTCCCACAGGGTGATCCCGAAGTCCGCGCAGTTTTGGCGCAAGGTGCGGACTTGGGTCGCCGCATCGCTGGGCCACAACTCGATGTCCACGCCGCTGCGGGTGGGGATGGCGTGGTCCATGGTGGCGAAGGTCTTATCAGGCCGGCGCACCTTCAACCCGCGCTCGCGCAGCACGGCAAAGGCCTGGGGGGACGTCACTTCGTGGATCAAGTGTGCGTCGATGTAGAGGACCGCCGGTGCTCCGGGGTCCTGGGCTACCACATGCGCGTCCCATACTTTTTCAAACAATGTCTTGCCCACGGTTCTACTCCTCCGACTCGCGTTGTCTGCGGTGACGACCGTATTGGGAGCGGTCGTGATGCCATGAAGTGATGTTACGCCCCCCGCCCCCTCACCGTCCTGGAAGCGGCGAGCTGCCAAGACGATGAGAGTCCAGAAGGCACATAACGTGAGATGCGAACGATGAACGTAACCGACCGTAACATAGGTTAGCGCCCGGCGGTCTCTTCTTCTTCCTTGCTGCGGGCTGCACCCTCGTTGGCGGCTTCGATGGCACGCATGTTGGCGCGCGGGGCAATGTGCCAGAAGAGTTGGCGCTGGCTCTCCCAATCCTCCAGCAGTGTCTTGGCGCGCAGCGAGCCGGTCTTTTCCAGATGCTCTTGGATCAGACCACGCAGCACCAGATCGTCCCCGTTGCCGCGCAGACGGCGCAGCGCAATCAGTTCAGGATTATAGCGCCGCTCCAGCGTGTCGTGAATGTCGTAGACATAGGCTTCACCGCCGGTCATGCCTGCGCCGAAGTTGCGCCCGGTTTCGCCCAGCACCACCACCAGACCGCCGGTCATATATTCGCAGCAATGCTCGCCCGCGCCCTCGACGACCGCGACGGCGCCGCTATTGCGTACTGCGAAGCGCTCGCCCGCCACGCCCGCGGCAAAGAGCCGGCCCCCTGTAGCGCCATAGAGCGCGGTGTTGCCCAGAATGACATTTTGGTGCGGCACGAAGCGCGCTTCCTCCGGCGGGCGGATGACGATCTCGCCGCCGCTCAAGCTCTTGCCCACATAGTCCTGGGCCTCGCCGATCAGGATCAGGTTCAACCCGCGTAAACCGAAGGCGCCGAAGCTCTGACCTGCTGAGCCGGTGAAGGTGATCTGGATTTGACCGTCGGGCAGCCCGGCGTCACCATAGCGCAACGCCAATTGGCCGGCCAAGCGCGCGCCGACAGTGCGCTGGGTGTTGTCAATCTTGTGCGCCAGGCGTACCGGCGCATCCGGGTTGGCCTGGAGATTGGCCAAAACTTGCTCCACGATGCGGTTCCCCACGTGTTCTTCTTGGGGCAATTCATTCTTGGGCAAGACGCAGCGCCGCGCGCTGCCCGTATCCGGCACATAGAGCAAGGGCGACAGGTCCATATAGCCTGCCTCGCGACCGGTGATCACCTGTTCCAGCAATTCCGGGTGACCGATCACCTGGTCCAGGCTACGATAACCCATCTCGGCCAAGATATCACGCACTTCCTCGGCAATGGCGGTCATGAACTGGATCACCATCTCCGGCGTGCCCTCGAACTTGGCGCGCAGCTCCGGGTCTTGGGTCGCCACACCGACAGGGCAGGTATTTTTATGGCAGACGCGCGCCATGATGCAGCCCTCGGCGATCATGGCGCTGGTGCCGAAGCTGAACTCGTCGGCCCCCAACATGGCGGCGATCACCACGTCGCGCCCGGTGGCAAGACCGCCGTCGGCGCGCAGCGTGACGCGCGTGCGCAGCCCGTTCGCCAGCAAGACCTGGTGTGTCTCCGCCAAACCGATCTCCCAGGGCAGACCGGCATTTTTGATACTGCTGAGAGGGCTGGCTCCTGTGCCGCCTGCGTGCCCGCTCATGTGGATCACGTCGGCGAAGCCCTTCGCCACACCGGCGGCAATCGTGCCGACCCCGTACTCGGCGACCAGTTTGACGCTGACTTTGGCCGTGGGGTTGATGGTCTTGAGGTCGTAGATCAGTTGCGCCAGGTCTTCGATGCTGTAGATGTCGTGGTGGGGCGGCGGGCTGATGAGCGCGACGCCCGGCGTGCTATGGCGCAGGATCGCGATCTCCTCGGTGACCTTATGGCCCGGCAATTGACCGCCTTCGCCCGGCTTGGACCCCTGGGCCATCTTGATCTGGAGTTCTTCGGCGCTCATCAAATATTCGGGCGTCACGCCGAAGCGCCCGGACGCCACCTGTTTGATCTTGCTGGCGCGTTCGGTGAAGTAGCGGTCTTTGGCTTCACCTCCTTCACCGCTGTTGCTCATGCCGCCGATGCGGTTCATGGCAATCGCCAGCGTCTCGTGCGCCTCGGCCCCCAGCGCGCCCAAGCTCATGGCGGCAGTGCTGAAGCGGCGCAGGATGCGCTCCACCGGTTCCACCTGGGTCTTGGGCAAGGGCGGCTGCACGCGGCGGAAGTCCAACAGATGGCGCGGGGCCAGCCGCATCCCGTTGACCAGCGCAGCATATTCCTTGTGCTTGACCAGCGCCTCCGCCAGGGTGGGCGCTTTGGCGACCCCTTGCAACGCATGGACAACCTGCGGACTCCATTCGTGCAATTCACCGCCGCGGCGCGGCTTATACAGCCCCCACGTCTCCAGCTTGACTGTCTTGGCGTTGCCGCCGGCAGGATAGGCTTTTTGTTGCCAAGCCAGCACCATCTCGGCGACCGAAGGAAAGCCGATCCCACCGATCAGGCTGGGCGTACCGCTGAAGGCGACCGCCAACAGCTCTTCGCCGATGCCCAGCGCCTCGAAGATTTGTGCGCCGCAATAGCTGTCAATGGTGCTGATGCCCATCTTGCTCATGATCTTGAGCAAGCCCTTGTCCACCGCCTTGACAAAGTTGCCGATGGCTTGGGCCAACGTCATGCCCTCGGTGTGGCGTCCCTCGGCGACCATCTCCTCGATGGAGGCGTAGGCCAAGTAAGGGTAGACGGCATTGGCGCCATAGCCTATCAACGCAGCAAAGTGGTGCACCTCGCGCGGTTCACCGCTGCCGCTGATCAGGCTGGTCGCCATGCGCAGCCCGCGGCGGATCAGGTGATGATGTACCGCGCCCACCGCCAGCAAGGAGGGGATGGGCATGGAGTGCTGGTCTGCGGCCTCGTCGCTGATAACCAAGATGCGCGTGCCGTTGCGCACGGCTTCCTCCGCGGCCGCGCAGAGGCGCTCCACTGCGGCGCGCAATGCGGCGCCCGCGATCTCCGGGCTGTGATCCGCGGGTGTCTCCCACACGGCGGAGATGGTGCTTGCCAGGAACTCCGGCTCCGGGCGGTTGAGCAGCGCAGCCATCTGGTCGGGCTTGAGCACCGGCGAGCGCAGTTCAATCAGGCGCGTGGCTTCGGGCGTCTCGCTGAGCACACAGGCGCGGCGGCCCAACAGCACGCGCAGGCTCATGACCATCTCTTCGCGCAGAGGGTCAATGGGCGGGTTGGTGACTTCGGCGAAGCGTTGCTTGAAGTAATGGAAGAGCGGGCGCGGCAGCGCGCTCATCCCCGGCGCGGGGGTGTCGTCGCCCATGGCGCCCACCGGCTCTTGACCGTCGGTGACCATAGGGCGCAGGACGACCACCATCTCCTCGCTGGTATAGCCGAAGCTCACCTGGCGCTGAGCCAGGGTTGGTGCCCCGGCGGCGTGTCCGTTGACCTTGCCGTTGGTGCGCGCGCCGTTGCTGCTGCCGGTTCCCTCGCGCACCGGCGCAAAGGTGATGCCTTCGCGCGCCGCACGCGCGATCTCTTCATCCAACACCACCAGGTTGTCTTTGACCCAGCGGTCATAGGGGCGCCGCGTGGCAAAGTAGCGGGTGATCTCGGCGTCGTCCATGATCACCCCGCGCGTGGTGTCCACGCAGAAGATCTGTCCGGGGCCGAGCCGCCCCTTGCGCACCACGCGCGCCTCGTCATAGTCCACCACACCGGCTTCGCTGGCGCTGATGACATAGCCGTTGTCCAAGACCACAAAGCGCGCCGGGCGCAGCCCGTTGCGGTCCAGGATGGTGCCGACGATGCGCCCGTCGGTGTAGGTCACGGCTGCGGGGCCGTCCCACGGCTCCATGAGTGCGCTGTGGTATTGATAGAAGGCACGGCGCTCCGGGCTGACCTCGCCTTCGGGCAGCCGTTCCCATGCCTCCGGGATCATCATCATGAGCGCGTGGCGGATGTCACGCCCGCTGCGTACCAACAACTCCAGCTGGTTATCTAGCTTGCCGCTGTCGCTGCTCTGCCCGGCAATGACGGGCTTGAGCAGATGCACATGATTTTCCCACACGGGGTGATAGAGATCGGCCTCGCGCGCAGCCATCCAGTTCTCGTTGCCCTGCAAGGTGTTGATCTCGCCGTTGTGGCAGATCAGGCGGAAGGGCTGGGCGCGTTCCCAGGTGGGGAAGGTGTTGGTGCTGTAGCGTTGGTGGAAGACCGCAATCGCCGTCGTGAAGTCGGCGTCGCTCAAGTCCGGGTAGAAGTTTTTCAGCTCGGTCGCCAACACCAAGCCCTTGTACACAATGGTGCGGCTGCTTAGGCTGGCGATGTAGAGGCGCTGTACCCCCGCGGCGCGGGCACGGTTGACGATGGTCTTGCGTACCAGATAGAGGACGCGCTCGAAATCGTCGCCCGCCGCGCAGGTTTCGGGCAAGCGGCGAATCATCACCTGTTCCATCCACGGGCGGCTAGCCTCGGCGCGGCGCCCCAGGGCTGAATCCACCACCGGCACGGAACGGAAGGTCAAGACTTCCAGACCGAACTCGGTACAGACTTGGCGGATGATGGTGCGGGCGCGCTCGCGGTCCACCTCGTCCTGGCGAAAAAGGAAGAGTTGGCCCACCGCCAAATCACCGGGCGGCGGCGGTTGCACCCCATAGCGCAGCAATTCGCGCTTGAAAAACTCGTAGGGCAGTTGGGTGAGGAT
Organism: uncultured Litorilinea sp.; assembly: GCA_937922105.1. Lineage (GTDB taxonomy): Bacteria > Chloroflexota > Anaerolineae > Caldilineales > Caldilineaceae > QEUY01. The sequence continues at coordinate 8,969 of CAKZVN010000337.1, read as the reverse complement.
GCCCGCGCCATCGCCGGTCTTGCGGTCGTCGGCAACCGCGCCGCGATGCGCGTGGTTACATAGCGCCTCCAGACCCATTTGGAGGACGCGGTGGCTGCGCCGGCCCTCGATGTGAGCCACAAAGCCGATGCCGCAGGCGTCATGCTCAAAGCGCGGGTCATAGAGACCCTGGGCGGTCGGCAGCCCGTCTGCGCCTTCCCAGAGCGCGGTGGTCAAATTCTGTTCCGCCCACGCGACACCGCGTTGGTCACCGATCTCTTCATTCCGATTCTTCATTGCTCGTCGTCCTTACTAGTCCCCTGCGCTGAGTCGCGCGCGGCCGGCTCTCTTGCGCAGTAGAGTTGCCATGTCCGCGTGGTCGTGCCGTGGCTTTGCCGCGCCCTTGACGCGGCATAGCCACGGCAGGCCCTGGTCCAGGTCCTGCCGCTGTCGTCGTTGACCGGCTTTCTTCGACATCGAAGCGCTTCAGCCTTGAAGAATCACCCAACTGCGCCGGACGTGTCCGGCACAGTCCTTGTCGTTCATGCGCCGCCGCGGTCCACGGACCCTGGCGAGATGCCCTGGTCGGCCCGGGGCAGCTCACCGGCTGCCCCATCGGTAGCGTGCCGGGCCTCGCGGCGCAAGGCCAACCCGAACCCGGCCCCCACCAGCAAGAGTACCAACACCAGCGCCGCGGGCAAGATGCCGTTGTCGGGCCACCGCCACCTGTCGGCAGCGCCTTCTCCCGGCGCACTCGCAAAGGCCGTAGGGCCTGCCGGGCCAATCTGCGCGACCGTGGCGGGAATGGTTGCCGTGACGGTCGCAGTGGGCGGCGCTTGCAACTGCGCCACCGTCTGCGTGCCTTGCGCCAGGGCCGCGCCCACCGCGGCGACCTCCGTCGCGGGCAACTCGGCGAGATACCCGGCGAGCCATCTCAACTCCTGCTCGCTGGCGCCGGCGACGATGGTCGGCAAATCAGCCGGCGGCAACGCCAGCAGTTCCACCAACTCGGTCGGTTCCAGCCTCCACAGTTTGTGAATTTGTCCATTATCGCCAATTGCGACGATTGCTGCAAGTGACAATGGCGTCAATGCAGCCGGGTCAATCCAGCGATGGAGACGATGCTCGATGACTTGGGGCAGGGATGGCCCGGCAAGTTTGCCCCACGCCAATGTCTGGACCGGGGAACCGGTCTCCTGTAGGATGGTCTGGGCTTCCGGCGGCAGGCGCAGGAGCGCGTCCAACGTGCCGTCGGCGAGCATTTGCCCCAGGATTTCGGCATCCCCTGTCTGGCGCAGCAACTCAAGCCACCGGCTCACGGTATTCAATTCGGTCACCGGGATGGTGTTCAGCAGGCTGCGGAAAGCCGCATTCTCGTCCGCCAAGCGACAAAGCTCGCGGTTGGCGGCGCAAAAACCTTGCCATTGGCCTATCAGACTGGCAGCCAGGCTGGCGGCGACCGTGTCCGCCTCAATGGCGATCCCCTCGCGCAGGACCGCGGCGATCTCGGCGCGCATTTCCGCCTTGACTTCTTCGGCCTTGAGCGCCTCGCTGATCTGCGGCAGCGCGCCCTGTGACCCTTCCAACATATCCCAGGCTAGAAGGCCGATACCCACGGCCCAGCCGATGTAGGGGATAAAGGCGACCAACCGTCCCAGGATGCGCCCGGCGATCTTGCTTGCCAGTCGCGTCGCCATCTTTTGCAACAAGTTTTGCGCCAACCGTTGGGTCAGTTGCCAGGTGAGGGTCGCGCCGATGATACCCGCGCCGAGCACACCACGATTGTGCACGTCGAGGAGCGAGATGTTCCCCGGCGTAGGCGCTGCCGATGACCCGTCGGCGGTGAGGTATTCGCTCAACTCGGTCTGGAACGCCATAAAAAGCGTCTCCGAGTAGCGCCCTCCTGCATAATCTTGCAGACACAGCAAGGCACTGGAGGCCGAGCGCGCCATATTGGCCTGCATCTCGCTAATGAGCGCTTGTGCTAACAACTCGGAGACTTCGTTGAGTTTGGCGGTCACTGCCGGGTCCTCGAAAGCGTACTCGGCAACTCGACGCGCCAGTTCTGCCGCCTTGTCCGATGACCAAGCGGACCACAGGCGCTGGACATAATCCTCTTCTGTTCTGACGCGTGCAACGGCGTCGTCCACAGCCTGGTCGAAGACAGCGCTCGCCCCGGCGGTCTCCCAGACCTCTGCCACCAGCGCGTCATAGTCGGGGCCGTCCGGTTCGCCCAACAGTGACGCCCTGATCAGCGACGACAATTCACGTTGGATGGCGCCTTGTTCGATCCGGCTACATTCGCCGAAGGTATAGTTGCGCGCGATGGGCGCGGCTTGGAGCGTCGCCACCGGGAGCAACGCCAACCAGCCCGCGAGGAAGATCACAAAGAGCCGGCGACCAGCCGTGACGCGCATGAACTACCCCCTGGGTTCCACTAGACGGAAACCGTTGCCGTAGACGATGACCTCGACGCCGCCGTCCACCACGTTGGGGTGACCAATCTTGACACCGATCACGCCGTCGTAGCCCTGGTCGCGGGCCTTTTGTTCCAGGTCATGCAGCGCGTGGGTGATGGCTGTGTCAATCAGCCGCTCGTAATGGGTCATGCGCCCCCCGACCAAGTTGCGAAGATTTTCGCGCAGGTCGCGCACCACGTTGGCAGCCATCACCGTGACCACCACCAGCAGCGCGCCCACCTCCACCACCGTATTCTGCCGTGCCTCTGCGCCTGCCCACAGGCGGGCGTCGGCGGGCAGGGCGTCTAAGCTAATTAACATCGGGCCTCTTGTTCTTTGTCTTCTCCGGTCTTCGCACCAACCACCCGACCCCGCGCAAGGTGGCTATCAGCGGGCGCAGCAACCAACTCAACAGTGAATACGCCAGCGCCGCCAGCACCAGGATCGGCAACCCCACCATCAGCCCCGCCACCGTCCCGCCGTACTTAATGGCGACCAAATCGAAGGCGACGCGCCCGGTTGCCAGTTGCAGCCAGTCCTCGGCCAAACTGCCCAGGGATACCGGTGTGGTGAGAAAGCGCAGTGTGGCGTCTACGTCGCGGCCGGCTGCGATCTGCGCCTGCACGCGCTCGTCTTGCAGCACGTTCAACACACGGGGGTCGGCCAAGATACGGCGCACCAGTTGGTTGGTCTGCGCCTGGTCCAACAGGCTGATGTACCCTGCCAGCCAAGCCAGTTGATCGGGCGACAAAGTGCGCGCCAGGTCGGTGACATGGGCGGTCGCCAACGTCAGAAGACGCGCCAGCACAGGTTTATCCAGTAGGAGCAAGGTTGCCGACGCGACCGGGTCCTGCACGGCTAGCAGCGCGCTTAACTCATCGCGCGTGAAGTCCGCGGGCGATTTGTGCTTGTAGACCTCGCGCGCGAGCACATCGTCCAGCCGTGCGCCCGCCACGTCCGTCCATGCCAATAGCTCCGCAAGCGTTGCGCCGCCACGCAGCATGGCATAGCTGCGCTCCGGTAGTTGATACGCGCGCGCCAATGTGCCGTCGGCCAAACCGGCTTGCAGCGCGTCCGCGCCCAGACCGGTCAACACCGCATCAACCAAGACCGCCAGCCGGGCCGGGTCCTGCACCTGGGCGAGCAGCGCGGCGAAGGCCGGGTTGCCGTCGGCGAGCAAGAGCAACTGACGATATTGGCGCTGGAAATCTTGCCAAGAAGCAAAGAGATCGTTGGCAATATCGCGCGCCAGTTGCGGCATTTCCAGGCGTAACTCCTCTGCCACCACCGCGGTCAGTTCCGCGCGGATGGCTGCCTTGACGTCGGCTGCTTGCAGGTCCTGCTGAATCTGGGGCAAGGCCCCCTCGCGACTGGCAATCAGGTCGTAGACAATCAACCCTGCGCCCACCACCCAGCCCACGGCAGGAATCACCGCCGCGCCGGCGCGACCGACGACGCGGCCTACCAAACGACCTGCAATGCGCTTGGCAACCGTCTCGCCCAGCCGCGCCACGACGCGGCGCGCCACTTGCCCGGCGATAATAACGCCCACGCCCCCCCGCGCGGTCCTGTGCCGGTCCAATACAGTCAGGATGCCGTTCTCGGCTCCCTGGCTCGCCGCCAAATCCAACGCAGCAGCCTCGGCTTGGACATGCTGGGTGAAGGTATTCACTAGCGCGTCCGAGTAGCGCGCGCCGATGAAAGTCTGGAGGCAGTAGGTCGCCTGGGAAGCGGACTCGGCGCTCAACTCCCCGACCGTGGCGGCAAGTTCCGCGCCGATGCCCTCGGCAAGCCGGTCCACCGCGGTACGAAAGCCCTCGGAGGTGAAGGCCAAGTCCGCCACGCGGCGGGTCAAGGTCTCAGCGTGGGAGGGAGACCACCCTGACAGGAACTGGTTCCAGAAATCGGTATCGTTGCGGACCTGGATCACGGCTTCCTCGACGGCGCGATCGATCACGGCGTCCATGCCCACCAGCGCCCACTGCCGCGCCACCAGCCGATCCAGCCTGAGCAAGCTCTGGGCATCACCGGCAAAGATGCTCTGGCTGACGCGGTTGAGTTCGTCGCGCAGGGTCTCCGGCTCCAGCGCGTCGCAACGCACCCAAAGGGGGCCAGGCGCGGTCTGGGCTGCCAGCGGCGCGGCGGGCCACAGACTCATCACCAACGCAAGCAGCAGCGCGCCGCACAGCAGTCGCTGCCTGAGGGGGGATCGCGTCATGAGGTTCGTTCATTTCCTTCCACACAGGCTTCCACGCAGACCATTCGCCGTCTCTTCTGTATATCACCGACTGTACAGCACCCACTGCCCTGCGCGCACTCCTTGTGTGCAACAGGGCGCACAGATCAATACGGCAAAACAGGCCAGATTGCCGCAGCAACCTGGCCTGTTATTTTACCATTGTTAGGCCGGCAAAACCGACCGGCACGCGCCCGGCGGCTCCCGCTTCGCCTACAACTGTACGGTTACGGCGTCGTGACCGCCCCCTCCGCCACGATGTTCACCGCGGAGGCGTCGTCGTCACCGGCAGCCAGGGCTTTGTTGAGCGCCTGCATATAGGCCTTGGCGCTGGCGACCACGATGTCGGTGTCCACACCGCGCCCACTGAAGAGCCGCCGTCGCGGCCGGCCCTGCGCCGTGCTCTTATAGCCGCGGCTGCGCTCCGGGACTTCGATACGGATGGTCACGTCACCGTTGGCGTCCATACCCTCGGTAATCGCCTGTACCAGGAATTCGGCCAAATTGTTGCTCACGCCCACAATGCGGTTGATGCCTCGATAGACGGCATCCACCGGGCCGGTGCCGAAGCCCGCCTCGGTAATGGTCTCGCCGGTTTCGTTGTTGCGCAACGTCACCACCGCGGCTGCGATCCCCACCGTGCCGCACTGTACCTGCACATTGACCAACTCCCACGTCTCTTTGGGCTGGTAGATTTCGTCGCCTACCAGGGCTTCCAAGTCGGCGTCGGTGACGGTCTTTTTCTTGTCGGCAAGGTCCTTGAAACGCTGGAACACTTCGTTGAGTTCCTCGCGGTCCAGGTGATACCCCATCTCTTCCAGCTTGCGGCGCAGGGCATGGCGCCCGCTGTGCTTGCCCAAGACCAGCTTGCTCTGGTTGAGACCGATGGTGGACGCATCCATGATCTCGTAGGTGCGCTTGTTCTTGAGCATGCCGTCTTGGTGGATGCCCGCCTCGTGGGCAAAGGCATTGGCCCCGACAATGGCCTTGTTGGGCTGGATCACCATCCCGGTGTAGCGACTCACCATGTCGCTGGCCCGGTGAATCTCGGTGGTGACGATGTTGGTCTTCAAGCCATATTGGGTGTTGCGCACATAGAGCGCCATCACCGCCTCTTCCAGGCTGGTGTTGCCCGCGCGCTCGCCGATGCCGTTGATGGTGACTTCCATCTGGCGTGCACCGTTGCGCAGCCCGGCGAGGGTGTTGGCGGTTGCCAAGCCCAGGTCGTTGTGGCAATGCACCGAGAAGATCACATCCTTGCCGCCCGGCACGTTCTCGCGCAGATAGGCGATCAGCGGGCCGAACTCTTCCGGCGTGGTGTAGCCCACCGTGTCGGGGATGTTGAGCGTGGTAGCGCCAGCCTGGATCGCCACGGTTAAGACCTTGACCAAGAATTCAGGGTCGCTGCGACCGGCGTCTTCCGGGCTGAATTCCACATCGGCGCACAGGCTGCGCGCATATTGCACCATGTCGCCCACGGTCTCCAGCACCTCATCCCGACTCATGCGCAGTTTGTGCTCCATGTGGATGTCGCTGGTGGCGAGGAAGGTGTGGATGCGCGGGCGCACTGCGCCTTGCACGGCTTCCCAGGCGCGGTCAATGTCGTTGCGATTGGCGCGCGCCAAGCCGGCGATGATGGGTGGCGCGACCACGCTGCCGTCCTTGCCGATGCGCGGCTGGCGTCCGACGGTTTCGGCGATACGGCGCACCGCATCCAGGTCACCGGGGCTGGCGGCGGGGAAGCCCGCTTCCATGACATCTACGCCCAGGCGGGCCAGTTGATGGGCGATGTCCAGTTTCTCTTGGGTGTTGAGGGTCGCGCCAGGGCTTTGCTCGCCGTCGCGCAAGGTGGTGTCGAAGACGACGACGGTGTCGCCGTGGGCAATGGCGCGGGTATAGGCTTGGATGTCGCGAATGGCGAATTGGGTGACGTCAACGTTGCTCAGGTCTACTACCGGGCCGTCGTCATCCGTGGCGCCGTTGATGTGATCGTCCGGGTGGGCGGATTGACCGTTGTGCTTGGATTCGGAAGACATGGTGTGCCCCTTTCGTGGGTGCAGTGATATGGGTGGCTACGGTTGTCTCTGCGCGCCCCGGGTCGGGGTGGGCAGCGTGAATGGATCGTCTAGGGTGGGCGCAAGCGCCCCAGGAAGCCCACTAAGGCCATCATCCATGCCACTCACCCCCTTTCCATGCTTCCTTGTCGTGTCCCTACCGGTGGTTGTCCCGGTCTATAACTTTAGCCTACCTCTTTGGCGTTGAGGAAGGTCATCATGCGGCGCAGGCCCTTGCCCACTTGCTCGATCTGTTGGGTCTGTTCGGCCTTGCGCGTGGCATAGAGCACCTTGCCGCCGCTGTGGTATTCGTCCATCCACTCCTCGGCAAACGCGCCGGATTGGATCTCGGCGAGGATTTGCTTCATGGCCTGGCGCACTTCGGGCGTGATGATGCGCGGGCCGGACTTGTAGTCGCCCCACTCCGCCGTATCGGAGACGCTGTAGCGCATGTAGCTGAGGCCGCCCTGGTACATCAGGTCCACGATGAGTTTGAGTTCGTGCAAGCACTCGAAGTAGGCGATCTCCGGCTGGTAGCCCGCCTCGACCAGCGTCTCGAAACCAGCCTTGACCAGTTCGCTGACGCCACCGCACAACACCACTTGCTCGCCGAACAGGTCGGTCTCAGTCTCCTCGGCAAAGGTGGTTTCCAAGACGCCGGCGCGTGTGCTGCCGATGCCCTTGGCATAGGCCAACGAATAGGCCAACGCTTTGCCGGTGAAATCTTGGTGGATCGCCACCAACGCAGGGACGCCCGACCCTTCCCGGAAGACTTCGCGCACGCGGTGGCCCGGCGCTTTGGGCGCGACCATGGTCACGTCAATGTTGGCAGGCGGCTGGATGAAGCCGAAGCGGATGTTGAAGCCGTGCGCGAACATGAGCATGTCGCCCTCTTTGAGGTTGGGCGCAATGTCTTGTTCATAGACTTTGGCTTGGATGGGGTCGGGCAACACCATCATGATCATGTCGGCTTCGGCGGCGGCTTCGGCATTGGTCAAGACGCGCAGCCCATCGGCTTCGGCCTTGGCCCAACTCTTGCTGCCCGGATAGAGACCGATGCGCACATCCGCGCCGCTGTCCTTGAGGTTGAGGGCGTGGGCGTGACCCTGGCTACCGTAGCCGATGACCGCGATCTTCTTGTCTGCCAACAGCCCGAAGTCTGCCTGGTTCTCATAGTAAATTTTGGCCATGAGCCTCGATTCCTTCCCCTTGCGTGGTGGTGTCTTTTTTTGGAATGACGGTCGTTTTTGCTACGGGTGCTTTATTTACAGTTGTTGTGCGGCAATATCCTTGCGCGGATGCCGGTCCGGCTGCGGTATCGTTCTATTTTCCCCAAAAGCGTCCAAAATGACGAATTGGGCGGGCGCTCGGTGCAGCCCTGCCCAAGCCGAGCGCCCGCGCCGGATTCGCTGCGTGTTACACGCCGCCGGTGGCGAAGCGGCTTTCGGTCTCGGCCTCGGCGCCGTTGGCGCGCGCCTTCCAGACCGCGATGCTGCGCTTGAACTTGCGCTCGGTCATGCCGCGCACCATCGCCACGCGCCCGGTGCGCACCATCTCCAGAATGCCGAAGTTGGAGAGCAACTCGATAAGCGCGTCGACGCGGTCTTCGGCGCCCACGATCTGCACCACCATGCTCTCCAGCGCCACATCCACGATCTCGCCGCGGTAGATGCTCACCAGTTGCATGATCTCCGAGCGCGTTTGCGCGTCGGTGCGCACGCGGATCAGGGCTAGTTCACGCGCCACGCTGGGCATGTTGGAGATGTCCTCGACGCGGGTTACGTCAATGACCTTGCGCAATTGCTTGATGACCTGGTCCACCATATGATTGTCGCCGTCCACCACAAAGGTCATGCGGCTGATGCCCGGCGTTTCGCTATGGCCGACCTGGAGGCTGTCAATGTTGAAGTTGCGCCTGCGTAACATGCCGGCGACCCGGTTGAGCACGCCGGGCTTATCGCGCATCCAAGCGATCAGGGTGTGTTTCATGAGCGGAAGTGCCCTTTCTGCGCCGCCGGGGTGTGAGCCAGCGGCTTGGTTGGTTGTTGGACCGGTCTCGGGAATGATTGCTGTTTGTCGGCGCGCCTGTTACCAACTCGGTTCCACGCCGCTGTAGCCCTGCACCACCGCGGGCTTGGGGCGGCGAATCAATTCGTCCACAGCTGCGCCCGGCGCCACCATTGGATAGACGTTGATCTCCTCCTTGACGCGGAAGTCGATCAGGAAGGGGCCGGGCGTGTT
>CAKZVN010000336.1 GCA_937922105.1 uncultured Litorilinea sp. | reverse complement strand
ACGGCTACGAAGCCATGCTTGCGGAGTTGGACCGTGAACTCGGGCTGGGAGCCGTCAAATGCTGGCACTTCAACGACTCCAAAGGCAAGCTGGGCAGCAATGTGGACCGCCACGTCCATATCGGCGACGGGGAGATCGGCGCAGCAGGCTTTGCGCCCATCCTCAACGACTTGCGCTGGGACGGCATCCCCATGCTGCTGGAGACGCCGAAAGAGGATGACCTGAAAGAAGACGCCATGAACCTCCAGCGCTTGGTGGCGCTGGTGGATGACCCGGCCCGCATTCCGCCGGGTCTACGCAACTGAGCGCCCGTCGCGCCGGGCGTCCGTTCAACTCAACGCACCACCCCATCGGGCAACGACCCAACAGGCAACGAGGAGAGTTACGCATGAACGCTGTGCCGCAAACAGCTGCTGCACCGGACCGCCAACTGGTATTACCCGACAAAGACCACGCGGCCTATGTCAAGGCGGTCGAAGAACACCCGTCGCTGCGCGTCGAGTTTCTGAACGGAGAGATCGTCATGACCCCGGCCCGCTCGCCCCAACATCAGATCATCGCCGCCAACCTCATGCTCTTGCTCGGCCAATTCGCCAAGCAGAAAGAACTGGGGCTAGTCCTGGCTGCACCGCTGGATGTCATCCTGGCGCGCGAGGCCCAGATCGCCCAGCCCGACTTGATCTTCATTGCCAAGGCGCGGCTCAACAAGTTGGTGACGCGCGCAGCCATCGCCGGCGCGCCGGATTTGGTCATCGAGATTCTTTCGCCCAGCACCACGCGCGCCGACCGCAAGGTCAAGCTCCCGCTCTATGCGCGCTACGGCGTCAGCGAGTATTGGATCGTGGACCCGGAAGACCGCTCGGTGGAAATTTACGCGTTGGACGGCCAAAACTACCGCGTGGCAGGCATCTGTCTCCCCGGCGAGACCATCAAGGTCGGACACTTCGCCGAGGCGCAGATACCGGTCAACAGCATCTTTGCGTAGGCGTGATCCTATCCCGCTTTGCTCACCACATCGGTGATCACCCTCGCCACGGTCGGCGGGTGGAGGAGCATGTTGGCGTAGTTGGCGTTCGCCATCGGGCAGGCACATTCTTTGCGCTTGATGCTGCCGCGCAGTTGCGCCATGGCTGCGCTGCGCCAGAGGGGCGTGATGTCGTAATCATGGTCGCGTAGATTCCCCACGGCTTCAGCGCGGATGCAACAACTCCACAGGTCACCGTTGGGCGCAATGTGACAGCTAGCCCAGCCCGCATAGCACGGGATCACCTGGTCGCGTTCATGCAGCACGCGCTTGGCAAGCTGGTAATACTGGGCGCGGAAGGCCTGGGTGAAGCGTGCAATGCCTTTCGCCGGGGCTTGGCGTGCCTGGCGGCTGAGGAAATCCGCCACTTCGTCATAATCGTCGGGGCGCGGGGTAATGCCCCACCCCACCGTGTCCAGCTCGACGCGTTCCTCCGCCACCTCGGTGATGTACGAATCCGGCTCCAAAAATTTCAACCCCTCCACGATCTCGCGGATACGATGGACGTTGAAACGGCTCACCACCGTGTGCACCGTGAGCACGAGATTCTGATGCCGCGCTTGCAGTTCCTTCAACCGGCGCCAAGTCTCCAGTGCAAGCGCCCAATTGCCCTCCACGCCGCGGATGTCGTCGTGCTCGTCGCCGATGCCGTCCAAACTGAGGTTGATGCCGATGCTGGCAGTGGGACATTCACGGCACATGCGCGCGGTCATCTCGATCACGCGCTCGGTGAGCATCCCATTGGTGGGAATGGTAATGACTTCCGGACGGCAATGGCGATAGGCGCGGATGACCAGCTCGTCCAGGTCTTTGCGCAAAAACGGCTCACCGCCCGTAAAGGTCATGTAAAAGGGCGCGCGCCCCAAGTGGGCAAAGACCTTGTCCCACTCCTCGACGCCCAGATCGTCGTTGGGCTTGCGCCATACGTCACAGGTGCGGCACTTGGAGTTACAGCGGAAGCTGACGCTGATGACTACCGAAAAGGGCTTGACGTTGGGCCAGCCGAAAGCGCGAAAAGACCAATAGAGCGGTAACTGCGGGATTAGACCGAGCATACAATTGCCTAAACCGCCACCTTTGCAGGCTGGGCGGACGCAGGGGCATGCCCGTTCTGGTCCTTGCTGCCGATGAAGAAGCGCTGAATCTGGGCAAAGGTCTTGGGCAGGTTCGTCCAGTTTTCCTTGAACATCATCTTCTCCAGCACCCGCTCCGGGCGATAGAGATAGAAGCGGCGATAGGCCTCGCGCCACTTGCGGACGACCAAGTCCGGGTCATAATCCTTGTGCATGGTGAAGCGCGTCTTCTGGTCGTGGATGGCGTAGTCGCCCCAGTTGTCGGCGAAGACCTGCCCCCCCTCCATGATCATGTCATACATGACCGTGCCGGGGAAGGGCGCTGCCAGCATGAAGTTTGCCAGCTTGGGGTCGAGTTCCAACGCCAGTTGAATGGTCTTCTCCATGGTCTCTTCAGTATCGCCCGGCATACCGAAGATAAAGAAGCCCATAGTCTGCAACCCGGCGGCTTTGGCGTTGGCAAAGGCCTCGCGCACCTGGTCCAGGGTTTGGCCCTTGCGAATCACGTTGCGCAGCATGGTTTCGTCGCCGTTTTCCACGCCGAAGCCGACGCGCTTGCAGCCCGCGGCTTTCATCAACTGGAACAGTTCCAGGTCGGTGTGGTTGACCTTCATGCCGTGGACGGTGACCCAGGGCACGGTGTTGAGACCCTCCTCTACCAAGCGCCGACACAGTTCCTTAGCACGCGGCAGTTTCAGATTCCAGATGTCGTCGGTCATGCCGATCTCGGTGGCGCCTAGCCCGTTGACCAGCCATCGCCACTCAGCGACAACGCTTTCCACCGAGCGCGCACGCCAGGTGTCGCCCGTCACCGGCTTGGAGCAGAAGGTACACTTATAGGGACAACCGCGGCTGGTAAGAATGGTAAAGCTGCGTGCGTGGGGGTCCAACCCGTCGGTGAGCGGTTGCAGGTTGGTATAGCGCTCGATCTTGAACAGATCATGCGCAGGGAAGGGCAGCGCGTCCAGGTCCGGGATCATGGGGCTTTCCGGGCTGGCGACGATCTCGTCGCGGTGGCGGAAATGGATGCCAGGGATGACATCCGGGGTGCGCCCGGCCTGCAACGTGTTGAGCAACTCCAGGAACGAGTACTCGGCCTCGCCCTTGAAGACATAGTCCACATAGTCATGGTGGGGCGCTTGCAGCGACTCCAGCGGCATGATGGTCAGATGCGGGCCGCCCAGCACGGTGATGAGGCCGCGCTTCTTGGCGAGTTGGGCCATTTCCCACGCGTCGGGCATGAGCGGTGTGGTCGCGGTGATCCCGATCAGGTCATAGGGCTTGCCGCGTGCCTCGCCAAGGTCAATGTAATACTCAACGCCCACATCCTCAATGGCTGCGTCGTAGATCATGACCTCGTGCCCGCCCTCGCGCAGCACAGCAGCCAAGTATCCTAGCCCCAGGGGGATATGTTTGCGCTCGCTCCAAACCTTCGCTTCGGGACTGGCGAGAATGACACGCATGCAATTCGTTTCCTTGAACCGTGAACGATAGAGCGATGAAAAGTGACGGCGGCTCTGTCGCACCGCCGTCCCCGTCCCTAGATCGCGCCTTCGGCTTCCACCGCCTTGCGCAGCCCTGTCTTCTCCTTGTGGGGAATGAAGGTCCGCAGCGCAATGCGGATGTTGCGCGGCAAATTGAGCCAGAAATCTTTGGTCTTGAGGCGGCGAATGATGGGGGAAGGGCGCAAGTAGTACTGGCGATAGGCCTTGCGATACATCTCCTCCACCAATTCGGCGGTCATCTCGCCCATCTCATAGCGCGCCTTTTGGTCGAAGAAGACGTAATCTTCCCAGTCGTTGATTAGGAAACGCCCCTGGCGCTTGACGATCTCATAGACCTTGGTCCCGGGATAGGGCGTCATCATGGAGAAGTTGGCGATCACCGGGTCCAGTTCGATGGCAAAGTCAATGGTGCGCTGCATGGTTTCGCGCGTTTCGCCGGGCAGACCGATGATCAGGAAGGCGATGGTCTCCAGCCCGACCTCCTTGGCGTTCTTGAAGGCCTGGCGGATGGTGTCGTGGTCCACCTTTTTGTCAATACTGCGCAGGATTTCGGGGTCGCCGCTTTCCACGCCGAACGCCGTGCGCTTGAGACCCGCCTGCTTGAGCAACGACAGCAATTCCTTGCTGGCAAGGTTGGCACGGATGCCGTTGACGAAGATCCAGGGCACATGGTTGAGCTTGCGCTCGATCAAGCCCTGGGCCAGTTCCTCCAATCGCTTGACGCGAATGTTGGCGCTGTCGTCCAAGACGCCGATCTCCTGCGCGCCCAGGTCTTCCACCAGATGCCGCCATTCGGCCAAAACGCTCTCCGGGCTGCGGCTGCGCCACTTGATGGGCATGATGCTTTGGCTGCAGAAGGTGCAGCGATAGGGGCAGCCGCGACTGGTCAAGATGCTGAAGGAGCGCGCGCCGTCCACATGGTCGGTGGCAGGCTGCAAGTTGGTGTAATGCTCCATCTTGAAGAGATGGTAGGCGGGCCAGGGCAGGCTGTCCAGGTCGGCGATGGGCGTGCGGTCCGGGTTGTTGTGGATTTGCCCGTCACTGGTCTTGTAGGTGATGCCCAAGCAATCCTTAAAGATTTCGTTCTCCGGGTGCAGGAAGGCCTCGGTGTGGTATTCGGGTTGGTCCTTGAGATAGCGTTCCAAACGCGTGCAGACGTCAATCCAAGTCTCTTCGCCCTCGCCGCGCACCACGATATCCACGTAGGCTTTTTCGCAGCTTTCCTCGGGCAAAACGCTGACATGCGGGCCGCCCAGCACCACCAGACAGTCATGTACTTCCTTGATGGCGCGCGCCGTGCGCCAGGCCTGTTTCACTTGGGGGGTGTTAGCCGTGATGCCCACCACATGTGGGCGATAGCGCTGCACAAACTCGGCAACCGGCTCCTTCTCGATGTCGGCGTCGAAAATCACAACTTCGTCCCCGCGCTGCTCGCTCATGGCGGCCAAATAGGCCAACCCCAGATGCGGCGTGGTTCGCGTGTCGATGGGAAGTCGAAAACGTGGGTTGATCAGAGCTACACGCACGAGAATGCCTCCTTGACCACGGGTCGTTGTCCGGCTACCTGATCGGCGATTCTAACACGACCGATTGAGATGCCCAAATTGTTCTAAAGAACTTCAGAAAAATTAGCCGCACCGGCGCTTACGCAAGCGCATCAGTAGGTTCCGATGGACGGGTCCACTTGATGTGCCCACGCCTCCACGCCGCCCGCCATGCTGAACGCATTGCGCCACCCTTGCCCGCGCAACCAGGCGACCACCTGGGCGCTACGCATACCGTGATGGCAAAAGACCACGATCTCGGCGCTCGGATCGAGGGCTGCGGCGGGCAGGCAAGCCGTCCGCTCACGTGCCAAGCGGCTCATGGGCAGATGGGTAACTTGGGAATCGGGAATGGCGACGGTCGCCACTTCATCTGCCTCGCGCACATCCAGCCAGACAAAGGTTTCGCCTGCACGGCGGCGGCGGGCAATTTCTTGGACGGTAACTTCCGGTGCACCGAATGGGTTGGGCATGTAGATGGTTTCCGTGTGGGCCGCGCCGCTACTCTTGCGCGGGCCGACGATTGTAGAGCGCCGAAATGTCAATGTCGGTAATGGCATTCACACCGCGAATCTCGCTGAAGTTCTCTTTCAGCAGCCGCTGAATGCCGAGTTTCATGGTCAACAAACTGATGGGGCAATCAATACACGCGCCCAGCATCTTGACATGGGCGATGCCTTTGTCGTCTACCTCCAACAGTTGCACATCACCGCCGTCCATGTAAAGCGTCGGGCGGTAGCCGTCCAACACTGCCTGGATGCGCTCTTCCAGCGTGGGCGCAGCCGGGGCTGCGGGGCGGGTCACGTCGGTCATTCCTCATCCTTTGGTCGGGTCCGTCTGCGCCGCGCAGGGGGCGATTCTGCTCGCTGACGGATGGTCAGCTCTTACCGATGCTCATCTTCCCGGACGCTGCAACCTGCGGGGAAGATGGGTGGGCCGGAGTGCGTCCCTGCGGTCTATAAGACTGCGGCGTCAATGGGCCGGCGCCCGGCAAAACCGGCGTTGATGTCGTGCCAAAAGGCGATGTCGTCTTCGCCATAGCGCCAACACAAAAAGACCTCGCGACCGTCGCGTTTGCCCAAAAAATCCACCACGCCGTGGTCCAGGTCTTTGATAAAAATTCCCATCGCCAGAATCGCCTTGACGGCGTGCTCCAAGCGCCCGATGTGGAGGGCGATTTCGCCCGCAGCCTGTGAACCGCCGTTGTGCGCCGCTTTGCTGATGGCGGGCCAAGCCTCCGGGCGCAGCTGCAGGATGGCTTGGCGTGCCGTCTGGATGGTAGTCATCAACGCCTTGACTTCGGGCAGCGCCTGGCGCGCTTCTTGCAACGTGTAGTAGCGTGCGTTCATCGGCGATGGCTATCCGCGCTGGGTGTCCATATTCGACGATCCTGCGTAAGGGACCGGCGGTATAGGGCACAACAAGATGCGCCGACCGGATGACCGGCGCTATTCACCGCTCTGGCTCAAGTTCAAGGGGCGTGTTGCTGCGCTGTTGTCGCCGACCGGGGCGCGCGTGCGCCCCGGTCGGGGCTTGGCGTGTACGGCTTAGTGGTGCCCGCAGCTCTGGGGCATCTCTTCGCCGGTGTGGCTCTTGGCGGTGCGGAAGCTGCTACCGCACCCACAGGCGCTGGTCGCCTGGGGATTGTCAATATGGAAACCGCCACCCATCAGGTTGTCCACATAATCAATGTTGGCCCCGTCAATGTAGAAGAGGCTGGTGGGGTCCACCACCACGCGCAGACCGTGCTGCTCCGTGACCTCATCGCCCTCGCGGGTTTGGTCGTCGAAGGTCATGCCGTACTGCATCCCGCCGCAACCGCCGCCCTTGACAAAGACACGCAGGGCATGGGTTTCGCGCAAGCCCTTCTGGGTGAGAATCCCGCTCAGCTTCTCGGCTGCTGCCGGTGTAAGGGTCACCATCGCTCAACATCTCCTTCTATCCACTACTGTGTGAACTACCGAAATAAAAAACCGGGTGGAACCTACCGGGTATGTCGTCTTGATGCGATCGGTCGCTGGGGCTGCAACGTCAGCCGCCGATCTGGTTCATGACGCGGTTCTCGGCGAACTCGCCGGAGGACAAACTGTGTCCCCAGGGCTTGTGAAATGCACCGTCACGCATGAGGGTGCGCAGCTCCTCAAACGTTGCGCCGTTGCGCAGCGGTGTGAGCAAATCTACCTCATCCTCGCGCAGGAGGCAAAGCCGCAGCTTGCCGTCTGCGGTCAAGCGCACGCGACCACAGCCCTGGCAAAACGGCTCGGTCACGCTGCTGATAAAGCCCAGCGTGCCCAATGCGCCGTGGATACGGAAGGGCCGGCTGGGGTCCACGTAATCATAGCCGACTTCCTCCAGCGGGCCGAAGACTGCCTCGACGCGGGCGCGCATCTCCTGGTAAGTGACCACGTTGCTCTGCTGGAACTCGGTCACACCGCCGAAGGGCATCATCTCGATAAAGCGCACTTCCCAGTCGTTTTCCAACGTGAGCCGCGCCAGGTCAATCATGTCATCGTCGTTGAAGTGGCGCACCACCACGCTGTTGAGTTTGATCGGGGTTAGGCCCGCTTCTTCGGCGGCGCGAATGGCACGCCAGACATCCCCAATGTCGCCCCAGCGCGTGATGCGTCGGAATTTTTCGGCGTCCAGGGTGTCAATGCTGATGTTGACCCGCCTTAGGCCCGCCTGCGCCAACGGCCCCGCCAGTTTGTCCAACAGGAGCCCGTTGGTGGTCATCGCCAAATCTTTAATGCCAGGCGTCTCGGCAATGGCGCGCACCAGTTCCACCACGTTGGGACGAATGGTCGGTTCACCGCCGGTCAGGCGAATCTTGGTGACGCCCAGGCTTGCACCGACGCGCACCAGGGTCAAGAGTTCTTCGTCAGTCATCAGCTCATGGCGCGGGCGAAACGTCATATGCTCCGGCATGCAATAGACACAGCGCAAATTGCACGCATCCGTCAAGCTGATGCGCAAATAATTGATGCGCCGCCCATAGCTGTCATGCATGGGTTCGATGGGGTACCCCGCCGGGAGCGACGCATGGGTGATCTTGCCCAACGGTGTAACCTCGATGTGAGGCGGGGTCTCGGGGGTGGTGTGGAGTGTAATGCGTTGGGTCATGCCGCCATCTCCTGCAGTTCGATGCTGCCGCAACCGGCCCCATTCAGTTCGACGCCGATGAGCGGAATCGTACCGTGCGCCTCCGCAGCTTGGACACAGTGGGCTGCCGCGCCAACTCGGTAGGTGCAGCAGCGCGCATCGTCCGCCATGCTGCGAATGCGCCGGCAGGGCGCGCCCATCAATTCGTTGATCAGCGCCTGGTCCATGAGACACAGTTCATGGTGCTCGTCCGACACGCCGGCATAGGGACAGTTGGCCTTGTGGAGCAGATAGCCGCCGGTGTCCTCGTCTTCCTCCCAGCGCGCCAGATAGCCGCGCTCGTTGAGAAAGCGAATCACTTGTTGCAGGCGCGCCTCGGTGGGCAAGCCCTCCAGCCGGGGCAACAGGGCGCCGGCAAAATCTTGGGCCAACGCGCGGAATGCACCTTCCACCTGGTCGGGGGGGAGGACCCGCTTCATCTGGCGCACCAATCCGGCTGCCAGCGCCGCAAAATTATCCGGGAAATGGTCATTGGCTTCGGGCGTGAGCGCGTAGACCTGCTGCGGTCGCCCGACATGACCTTTGCGCTCCAGCCGGTCCACACAGATCAGATTATCGCCCTGCAGAATGTCTAGGTGGTGGCGCACGGAAACCGGGGCCATCTCCAAACATTCAGCCAATTCGGCAACGGTGGCACCATTGCGCTCTTTGAGCAATTCCAAGATCTGTCTGCGTACTGCGTGCACTGCTCACCCCATCTGGTCTACAGCTACCGGGTGCGCTCGCCGGCGTTGTGCAATACCACGGGAGCCATCGCCGTCGAATGGCTAGCACTATAGCACAGCGTTGTGGGGCTGTCAATTATTATGAAAATGGCGATAAAAATCCCGCGCCGGGCTAAGGTTCGTCGGTTAAGGCAAAGATGTGCACCCCATCCGCTGCGTAGACCTCTGCCAAGCCGGGCAGCGCAGCCAGAGCAACGGGGTCGAGTCCCAGCCCGGCAAAGTTGCCCAGCGGGCCGATGTAGAGATGGGTCACGCCCAACTCGCGCAACGTCGCCACGGCGCTTGCGTCCGGGGGAATGCCCGCGCCGGCATCCCCGGCAAGCCGTTCCACCGCGCGCGATTGTGCGACGATGGCGGCGCGCACCTCGCGCGGCGCCAAGTTGTTGATCATCACGCCTGCGCTGGTGGCGCGCCCCGTGAAGTAGGGAATCCAGTAGCCGCCGTCAGTGCCGTGGGGGGAATTGGGCAGCCAAAAGTAGGTGTTGATGCCGAAGCGGGCGTCCGGCGGCGTCTGTTCGCGAATCCACTGCATGGCAGCTACATCGGCAGGGGTGACGAAGAAACGATAGGCCTCCAGCGTCTGCGTGCGTTGCGGCGCTGCCCAAACACCCAGCACCACCACACCCGCCACCACCGCCCACCGCGCCGCCGCCCCTGCACGCAGCAGGCGCAGCACCTCCTCCACCGCGCAGCCCACGAGCAGACCAATCGGCAGATAGAGCAGGATCAACACCGCACCCAAGTTGGTCACGTTGAGCATGGGCACGCGCAAGAGATAGGCGTAGCCCAGCGCCAGGAGCAAAGGAACCCAGAGGACCACTTGCAACGCAACGACATTGCGGCGCATCCCCCCCACTAGCGCAGCCGCCATCACCACCCCTATCCCCCACCAGGGAAGGCCGATGAGATAGGGAAAACTCCCCAGCGGGAACTCGTAGAAAGCCGAGACCGGCCCCGCGCTTGGCGCGGCTTGGCCCGCAGCCAGCCGGTCGGCAATGTAATGGCGTAGCGCGTCCACCAGCACGGGCAACACCAAGAGCAAGGCAACCGCCCCCAACCACAGGACCGCGGCGACACCACGGCCCAGCGCAGCCCGATCATGGCGCACACGCCAGAGCAGCCATGTCACGGTCAAGAGCAACAGGGGTAGGTAAAAAGCTGCCACGCGAAAATGCAACAGAAACACGCCCGCCGAAACCAGCGCTGCCAGCGCCGTCTGCCCGAACAACTCTCGTCGTGACGGGGATGGGGTCTGCGCGGGGCTGCGCGTCCACGCTTCCACACTCTCCCAGACCAACAGCCAGCCGATGGGCAACAACACCTGTCCCGCCAATTGGGTGAAACGCCCCCAATTGGCATAGAGCGCGGGTTGTTGGGAGAGCAGACCGATGACCACCGCGGCGACCAGCGCGCCCACCCGTCCAACCTTGCGATCCAGCACCAAGTAGACGCCCACCGCAGCCAGGCCGTTCAGCAGCTGCGCAGTGACAAGCAAGGCTGTGTGCGCGGGAACCTGCGCCAACCACTGCACCAGTGCGGTCAAGGCATAGAGGCCCAGATGATATTGGTCCAACGGGATGGGGAGATAGGGGTCCAGCGTAGCAGGCAAGCGGCCCTGCACCGCGGTCAATTCGGTCAGCAGCGTGTGGTGGAGCGAATCGCTCCAAGCCGGGACAGGGCGTTCACGCACGAAGTAAAAACGCGTGCCGAGCGTAAACCCGAAGACGGCAACCGCGCCCCACTCTAACAGCTCCAGACGCACGAGGCTACGCCACCGCGCGCGCAACAACCACCCTGCGACAAGCGCCATGCCCACCAGCAGCGCCGCGCTCTTATACGGCCCCAGCGTGAGCATGGGCAAGAGCGCGCGCACGCCATAAAAGAGCACAGGGTAGAACGCGACCCCGGCACCGAGCGCGATCAACCAGAGGGAAAGCGCGGGCCGCGCCCGTCCGAGACCGGTCAGCGCCAGCAGAAACCAACCGGGAATTAACAGGGCAACCAACAGCACCAGCGCCGCAGCGATCACAGAACAGGCTCATCTATGGACAAACGGACGCGCCGATGCGCGTCCGCTCGTTTGGGGTTGCATAGCCGCCGGGTACGCCATCTGACGCGCCCAGGCAGACAATCGGTTGTCCGCACGAAACAGGAAAGACAGTGCCGCCCGTCAGCGCACAAACTCCGAATCATAGAAGAAGCCCACGTTGGGCACTTGCTCGGCGCCCTCCCCGCGGAAGCCGCGCGCGAAGAAATCCTCGTAAGTGAACTCCGTGCCTTCAAGTCGTTGCAATGCGATGCCGATCCAGTGCCCGGCAGTCAAGGGAGGCACGGTCACCTCGAAGCGCCCGTCGGGGCCGATCACCGTCTCAGCCAAAATCTCGCCCATGAGGAAAATATCGGCAATGATAATGGGCGCGCCGGCGGGTCCGCTGCCGCGCACGACCGTTGCGCCGGGCGTAAGGGGGCGCTCCAAAACAAAGGGCACGATCGGGATACGGCTGGTTCCCGGGTCTTCCGGTTCGGGAGCCGGATAGCTGCCCTCCTCGTCGGCAGCACGCGTGGTCTCCTCCTCCGGGGCGGGGTAGTCGGTCGGCTCAGCTACCGGTGTGGGGGTGGCGGCTTCCTCGGCGGGCGCAGGATAGTCCTCCGCGGGCGCCTCCTGGGGCGGAATGGGGGTAGCGGTCGGCGGGACCGGCGTCGCGGTGGGGACACTGGTTGCCGTGGGCGGGATCGGTGTTGCGGTGGGCGGCACGGGTGTGGCAGTCGGCGGGTTATTCCTGCCGCAGCCGGTGACGACCAGGGTGACCAACACCGCCGCACAGAGAACGATCAAGACACGCTGAAGGGACATAGAACGGTTTGTGCTCACCGGTTGCCTCGTTCCTGGGTCATGGGGGCAACGGAGCCGGCGGCCCGCATCTTGGACCGCTCCATGCACTGCCCCGGCGGGTACAGGTGGGCCTATTGTAACAAACCCACCGCGCTTGAACAAAGCACGAGGCCCCCCTGGTCTCCCAAGAGGGCCCCGTCATCTACAACAGGTAGCGCCACCAGGCGGGGCTTAGCGGTTGAACGCCTCGTAGTTGTTCTTGTCCTGCTTGACCGGGCCGCTGCCGTCAAACGGGAAGACAGACTCATTGGCGATCGCCACGATGGGCTGGTTGGAGGTCACGGTCACGGCAAAGTTCCCGTTCGCGCCGCTGACGTTGGACGGGATCGGCGTGCCGGAGAAGAGTTGCGGCTTCTGGTGCATGGCGATGAAGTTGAAAGCCGCACCAGGCGGGACCGTCTGCGGGAGCGTGGTGAAGGTCCCCAACGCACCCACAAAAGTCGCCGTGATCTGCGCCGGATTGTTGCCCACATTCTGGACCTGGAGACCGGTGCCCTTGCCGTTGGCGTTCTCCTTATGGAGCGGCGCATTCAGGTTATTGGTGGCAGACTTCGCCGGGAAGGCCGAGTAAACAGTAGACTCGTTGCGCCCGCCGTTGCCGCCGCCCGACAGGAAGTCGGAGGTGAAGGCCTCATTGACGATCGCCACGATGTTCCCGGTTGCGTCGATAGTCGCCGACGCAACGCAGTTCACCGGCATGGTGTTCCCTGGTGCGCCAGGCAGATGCACAAAGGTCGCCGAAGCGCCCGGCTGCACGTTGTTGGCAGAGTTGGTGTGGGTCTGCCCCACGCACGCTTGCCCCACCCCCCGATAGGTCACGGTGATGTTGACGGGGTTGTTGCTCACGTTCTGGACCTGCAAACCGGTGAAGCGCCCAAAGGAGACGTTCTTGATGATCGGCGCATAGGCCCGGGTATCATAGTCCGCCGGGGTGAAGCCACGCGTGGACTGCAACTCCAACGCCGGGTTCTCGCTGCCGTGCTCGGAGACTACACCCGCCAACGGCTGCGACGACGTCACGGTCAAGGACCCCAGGGCATTGTTGGGCACGCCCGCAGCCGCCGGCGTCAAGATCACCATACGGCCCGGCTGGATGGTGGGGGTGGTGAAGTTGTAGACATCGTTGCCGATGCGGAAGACCGCATTGGCAGTGGCAGGCTGCGAACCGGCGTTCTGGATGTAGAAGGTGGTGGTCTTGCCGAAGCGGTTGCGCTTGACCAGCGGGAAGCGCAACTCGGTCGCCGGGCTATTGACGCCCTGATACTGGGCCGCCGCCATACCGCCCGGTGTACCGTAGCCCGCCGCCTCGCGGTTGGTAATATTCACGATGGCGTTGAGCGGTTGATCCGACGACACCACCGCCGACCCCTGGAAGCCCGCAGGCAAGGTCAGGTCGTTGGGCAGGAAGGTCTTGGCTGCGTTCTGGGGAATGTTGTCGCTCTTGACAATGGCGGGGTCGTTGGTCCCGGTCCGATAGCTTTCGATGTTGACCGTGGCGGTCCCGGTGCCGACATTTTGCAGCTGCACACCGGTCCACCACCCCGCGCCCGGCAACTGCTCGATGGCATCGGGCGTGTCAGCCAATACGCTGCCGCCGACCGTCAGCGCTGCAATCAACCCCACCACCAGCACATAGGCGAGCTTGCGCCGCACTTGCTTACCGACTGACTTAAACACGTGAGTTCTCCTTTGTGTCTGACTTGTTTGTGTCCGACAGGTGCAATCACACAATACCGCAAACAATGGCACCGAGCACCGGCCCGCGGGCAGGTCCCGTCTTGCGCTGCTTCTCAGCATACGCGCCCGGACGCCCATCCGCAATACCCCGATCGGGGTATTTTCACCGCGCGCTCCTCTGGAGATACGGCGGAGTCCCCGCGCAGTCACGCTTATTCACGCGCACGCGCCGCCCATAGCTCGCCCGCGAGCAAGAGTTCGCGTTGCGTGTCCGCGGTGGGCAATCGCTGCCAGCCGCGGGCGTCAGAATCCGCCAAGAACGCTTGCCATTCAGGGTCGTCGCGCAGCCGCGAGTCGGCGCGCAGCCGGTCGGACAACACGATCAGGTTGACGCCGTTTTCCGCCAGAAAACGGTCGAAGGGCTGCGTCTTGGTCACCGGTCGCACCAGGTGATAGTGATCGCCCAGGTAGACATGATAGCCGCCCTGCGCCTCCAGCAGGTTGACCGGACCGGGCAAGTCCAATGCCCGCAATGCGCGCACCACCGCCAAGTTGGGTTGGCTGTAGCGATGCGCCTGTGCGAAGGTCGGCGTGAGCAAAAAGAGCGCAAGACAGAGCACCGGCGCCAGGCGCAGCGCTGCGCCCGGCGCCCCGGCGCGCAGCCGGTTGAGCAGGGCTGCCACCACAATCACCAGCAAGACCAGCACCGTGATCAAGTAATGGGATCGTGGGTAGATTAACACCACAGAGAGCAACCCTGCGCCGATATAACCCGCCGCCACCCACAACAGGAGAGCCGAGCGCGTGCCAGCCGGAGCAGACATGCCGCGGCGCGCCCGGGCTGCGCGCAGCATCCACACCCATAGCCCCCCCACCAAAAGACCCAGCACCACCGCAGCCTCGTCCTGCACCCGCCACGGCGCGTCGGGCCAAAACGGACGCAGCAACGACGTCTCATAGCGCACCAATTGCGCCGCAATCTTGAAGGCCCCGGCAACATTCTCGCGTATATGGCGTGTGAAGAGCGCCGGATTGGCCGCGGCTGCAGCGGCAATCGAATCCACCGGTCCGAAGGCCTCGGCAATGATCACGCCGTGGTCGGTCCACGGCTCCAGATTCGCGTTGGTCCAGTGCACCCAGTTGACCGAGAAGTGTTGGCGGAAAGCCGCCATACTGCGCTCGCCGCCGCCCACAGGCACACCCAGCAGTGCAACCAGGAGCAGCCCGAGCGCGATCAGCGCGCCCATCGCTGTCCACGCGCGACGAGACATCGCTGCGCCCAGGCGCCCTTGCCGCGCACGGATCGCCGCCCACACCCCCAAGAGCACCAAACACCATAGCGTAACCGTAAAGTACTCCGGGCGCGCATAGGCAGCCAGTAACGCGCCGAAAGCCGCGACCGTCCATTGCAACGCAGGTGAGCGCAAGGTCGCGGCGATCATCAGCGTGCCCAAGATGATCAGCAACGCAAAGAGCGTAACACGCGGCCAAGTGAACACGTTGAAGTTTGCGATCAGCGCCCAAAACGCCACCACCGCCGCGGCCCAGTGCGGTGTACGCACCGCGCGCAGCGCACCATAGACCCCCACCGCCAGCAGCGTGACCAGCACCCGATGATTCAGATAGTAGAGCGCCACCGGGTCCGGCTGGACGACAGACAGCAACGCATACCAAAAAGAATAGAGCGGTCCCCAATCCGGTGGCGGCAGCGTTCCATGCTGGGCGAATTGCAGCCCTCGGTGTAGGTAATTGGTCTCATCGTAGAGGCCCAGGTCAAAGGCTGCGTCCAACCCGCGCGTGTACTTCCAACCCATGAGCAGAAAGGTCACCCCATAGAGCAGGTCAGGTAACCAAGTTCGCACAAGGCGCAAGAACGCCCGCCGGTCGAAGTACAACACACGCTTCATGAGGGTAGACATAGTTCCGCTCGTCGCGCTCAGCGCGATAGATCCAACGCGTAGATGGACACGCCGTCCCGGCGGTAGAGTAGCGTGACGAACGGTCGCCCGTCAATCTGCTCGACACGCAGCGCGCCCGCGCGCGGGCCGATGTACAGATGCGTCACGCCCAGCGCAGCCAACTCGGCGCGCAGGGCCGGGTCGTCCAGACTAGTTGCCGCAGCCAGCCGCGCCAGCCGCGCATGGATCGTGACCACCTGGTCGCGCGGCAGCGCGCTGGCGTACTGGGTCATGGGGACTATCGAGGCCCGGTCGGTGAGGACGGGAATCCAATAGCCGCCGTCGCTGCCTGCATAAGTATTGGCGAGCCAACGCCATGTGTTGACCGCAAAGACGGCATCGGCAGGCGTGTGTTCGCGAATCCAGCGCAGCGCGGCGCGGTCCGCAGGAGTCGCCAGCACAGTCGTGCGATTGACGATGGATTGCATGCCGCCTGCGCCCCACAGCGCCAGCGCCACGACAGCAATGCCAGTGACCGCACGCGCCGCGCGTATGGGGGCCAACAGCCCCAGCGCCCACGCCAGCGTACCGCCCACTGCCGGACCCAGCGCCACAAAAAGTGTCATGATCCCGGCATTGACATGCACAAAACGCACATGCGGCAAGCCCAGGCGGTGGGCCTGAAGGATGAGCGCGGTTATCGCCACCCAGAGCGCCAACAACAGCCAGGCCCGTCCCATGCGTGCGCTCAGGTCGCGCAGCCGCGCCCGGCCCGACGCCCAGACCGCCAAGCCCAGCGCCAACGCAGGCCAAGCCATCCCGATCCCACGCAGCAGCGGGTCGGCGTGTGCCCAGCGCAGCCATGCGCCCAACCCAAAGGCCCCAGCAGCCATGAGCAACGCATTGCGCGGCGCCCAGACCAAGCCCCAATTCGGCACATTGTACCCGGCCCACACGTCGCCCGCCGTCGCTTGCACCGCGACCATACTGCGCGCCCAGGCCGACTCCGCCAGCCACAGCCACCAGGGCAAGGTCACCCCCAACGCAAGCACTCCCACCGCGCCCCAAACCGCTAGGCTGCGCACGCGACGGCGCCACAGCAACACCGCGGCAAGCAGCGCGACCAGAAGCGCGCCGAAAAAGGCTACACGCACATGGATGAGGGCCAAGCCCGCGGCATAGCCCACCGCTGCCGCCACTGTGCCGCCGCGCATCCTGCGGTGCAGCCGCCACAGCGTGATCAACAGCGGCGACAATAGCAATACGCCCGTCAAGTGGGTATAGCGCCCCCACGAAAGGTAATAAGCGGGAAACCAAGAGACCAGCCCGACCGCCACCGCGCTCAACAGCCCG
This sequence comes from uncultured Litorilinea sp., assembly GCA_937922105.1. Lineage (GTDB taxonomy): Bacteria > Chloroflexota > Anaerolineae > Caldilineales > Caldilineaceae > QEUY01. The sequence continues at coordinate 621 of CAKZVN010000336.1, read as the reverse complement.
GCGCGCCGGCTCGCAAAGAGCACGCGGCCCGCGGCATACGCCATTGGCACGCTCAAGACGTTAAGCAACTGCCCAAAGTGGAGCAGTGTATCCGCAAGGTCGAAGGCGTCGTGCACACCCAGCAGCCACGCAGTCCACGTCACCAGCGCGTGCAGCCCCCAGTGATAGGTGAAGACGCCGCCGGGGATAAACGGGGCATAGCTCGCGGGCACCGCGCCCTGCTCCACCATTAGCCGCACAATCGCCACGTGATGCACCGGGTCCACCCACACCGGCAGCGCCAGGTCGCGGATGTGCGCCAACCGCGTCTGCACCGTGAGCGCCATGACGACCCCCAGCAGCGCGAGCCACTCTCCCTGGCGGCGCAGGACGCGGATGCGCAGCGCGAACGGGATCGGCGACCACAGCAGCGCGAGCACCCCCCCCATGAGCGTTGTAATCGCCACCCCCTGCGCGACCGGGGGCGACCAGTGCAGCCCCGCCTGCGTGGTCCACAGCAGCAAAATGGGCCACCAGGCCAACCCCAGCCCCAACTCCAGCGCAAAAACAACCAGCCGGTCGGGATGGCGCACGCGCAACAGCCGCGCCCAAGATATGCCCGGCAGCCAGACCAGCAGGAAG
>CAKZVN010000335.1 GCA_937922105.1 uncultured Litorilinea sp. | reverse complement strand
GAGAGCCATCTGACCGGGTGTTCCTTCAGAATGCGGGCGCACTGCCCGCTAACTTGGACTGGGACTTGGTCTCGTGCGGTTTGCGACGCTGCAACCCGTTGCAAAATCCGATGGGGGTAGCGTTGAACAGTGTGACACAATCGCTGGGGCCGCGACAAGGGACATTGGTAACGTATTCCACGGGACAGATTTCCCATTTGCGCGGGAAAGTCCCACGGTTTGGTGAAAGTTTGCACAATCGGACTGGTGCTGGCGGGGCAATAATAAAGCGGCTGTGACTTGGGTAGTTCCGTCCAAATCACAGCCGCCGGGTTGTGGATATGCGATGCAGATTAGGCGACGGTCTCGGGAATGACCTCGCTCACCGCCTGGCGGACGCGGTCGGCGTCGCTGATGGGGTCCAGCGGGTTTTTACGCAGGCGGTGTTGCAGCGACAAGGTGGCGACGCGCGCCACGTCGGCGGGCGTCGCAGCCTCGCGACCCTCCAGCGCAGCCAATGCCACTGCGGCGCGACAGAGGGTCAGTTCACCGCGATGTCCGTCTATCTCCAACGCGACACAGAGCCGCGCCGCGGCGTAGATCGCCTCGTCGCTAAGTTCCACCTGGTGCAAGCGGTTCTGGGCCGCGATCAATTGGTCGCGCAGTTGCTCCTGGTGTGGGCGCCACTGCTCATAAAAGGCAATGGGGTCCAGGTCATAGGCGCGGCGGCGGCGCACGATCTCGACGCGCTCATCAATGTCCTCGATGGTGCGGATGCGCGCGTGGAGGCCGAAGCGGTCGAGCAACTGCGGGCGCAGGTCGCCCTCTTCCGGGTTGCCGCTGCCCACCAGCACAAAGCGCGCCGGGTGGCGCACGCTGAGACCCTCGCGCTCCACCACATTCACCCCGCTGGCAGCCACATCCAGCAACAAGTCAACCAGGTGATCCTCCAGCAGGTTGACCTCGTCAATGTAGAGGATGCCGCGGTTGGCGCGCGCCAGCAGACCGGGCGCAAAGCTCTGCACGCCGTGGGTCAACATGCGCTCTACATCCAGGGAACCGACCACGCGGTCTTCAGTCGCGCCCAATGGCAAGTCCACGACCGGGACAGGGGCGCTAATCGCCTCGCGCAGATGGGCGGGCTGGGTGCTGCAATGAGGGCAAGCGGCGGCGGGCGCCGATGGGTCGCAATTATACGGGCAGCCGGCAACGCGTTGCAGCGGCGGTAACAGCGCCGCCAGCGAGCGGACTGCGGTGCTTTTGGCTGTGCCCCGGTGTCCCATGACCATCACGCCGCCGATGGTCGGGTCAATCACACAGAGCAAAAGCGCAAGTTTGAGTTCGTCTTGGCCCACTAGGGCGGTGAACGGATAGACGGGCGTGGCGGCAACTGGCGTATCCACGGGGTTTGCCGGGGGATATCCGTTGTTGGGGAGAGCGACTTGGGGGTCGCTTTCGCGTGGCACGGTCATTGCGTGTCGTTCCTGTGCCATGCAGACGACGCACCGGCAATCGTCGTTGCGGGGTGGATTGGAGTGCGGATGGCCCGGTTGTGGCACCCCAAAGGATGCCTGTGTGCTGTGCTGGTCCTGCCTGCCGGCAGATCGGGGCGAGTGGCGCGGGCATCTCATCCGATGTGCAGCGGGCCTACCGCGGGCCGGAGCGGCTCATGCGCCGCAGCACGCTGGATGGTTGCCGGTGGGGCCTAGCTGCGCCCCGATTGTACCATTACCGGCCCGCATTTGCCAAGCAACGCTTTGCAATCGCTCTGCATAGATTAGGCATTTTGCGTAGCATGTGCGCCAGGACGGGGCTGCGCGCGCTTGAGCATTCGCTTTGTCCTTGTGTTATACTACGGTTAACTATCGCCGCCAACCACCGGACCCCGTGCCGCAGTCGCCTAGTCCGGTCGAGGCTTATCGCCCTATTGCGGACGGACGACGCATGCGCGACTTGCCGATTATCTTGTTGGGCATCGGGGGAGTGGGCCGCTGTCTCTTACGCCAGATCATGGCACAGCGGGCCTTCCATGCACTCAACTATGAAGTCTCCCTTGCCGTCTTGGCGGTAGCCGACCGCGACGGCGCCGTGATCGAACCGGATGACGGTCTATCCGACGACCTCTTGGCCGAATTGTGCGCGTTCAAGGAGGCAGGCGGACGCCTCGCCGATCATGCGCTGGGCGGCCCGCAAGGCGACCTGACTGGCATTGTGGATATTGCCGGTCGTGCTGGGACCATTGTCGTGGACTGCACTGCGTCCACTGCCACGGTGCCTGCCTTGCTCTATGCCCTCGACCAGCAGTACAAGGTCGTGCTCGCCAACAAGAAACCCCTTACCCTGGACCAGGAGGTGTACGACCGGCTGACAACAGCCGGCGCTACTGGACGCAACGGTCAAGCACCGGTGCGCCACCTGGGACGCGCGCGCTGGGAAGCCACCGTGGGGGCCGGTTTGCCGGTCATTGCTACCCTCAATCGTTTGATGGCAAGCGGTGACGAGATCGAGCGCATTGCCGGGGCCTTCAGCGGCACGCTGGGCTATGTCATGAGCGGTTTGCAAGCCGGTGAAGCCTTCAGCGCGGTGGTGCGTGCGGCCCACCGGCTGGGCTATACCGAGCCGGACCCGCGTGATGACCTGGGCGGCGTAGATGTGGCGCGCAAGGCGCTTATTTTGGCGCGCGGCCTGGGGCGCAGACTCGACCTGGAGGATGTCACAGTGGAGGGGTTATACCCGGCGAGTATGGCGCCGCTGACGGTGGATGAGTTCATGGCAGCCCTGCCCGATCTGGATGCGAACTTTGCCGCGCGCGTCGCCGATGCCGCGGCCCAGGGGGGCGTCTTGCGCTACGCGGCGGTGATTGACGCCGCAGGCTGCCGTGTCGGCCCGGTGGTGGTTCCGGCGAATAGCCCGCTGGGCCTGTTGCAGGGGACCGACAACCTGGTCAGCTTCAGCACGCGCTGGTATACGCCTACGCCGCTGGTGATCCAGGGGCGCGGGGCAGGCGGTGACGCCACCGCCGCCGGGGTATTGAGCGACATCATGGAATTGGCCTTCACGGCTTGACGCGCAGGCGGCGCCAAGACGCAGCCCGCTACGCAGGCCGGGTTTTATGACGAAAACGGAGACAAGCAAGGGTATGTCCTCATCCAAAATCAAGGTCGGCGTGCTTGGCGCAACGGGCGCGGTCGGCCAACGTTTCGTGCAGATGCTCCAGGGCCATCCCTGGTTTGAGATCAGCGCGCTCTGTGCCTCGGAGCGCAGCGCAGGCAAACGCTATGCCGACGCCTGCAACTGGAATTTGCGTGGGGATATGCCGGCCCACCTGCGCGACATGGTGCTGCTAGAATGCGAGCCGGGCTTCGATGCGGAGCTGGTCTTTAGCGCGCTGCCTTCGGAGAGCGCAACCGCCATCGAACAGCGCTTTGCCGCCGCAGGGTATGGCGTGTGCAGTAATTCGCGCAACCATCGCTATGACGCAGACGTACCGCTGCTCATTCCCGAAGTCAACCCTGAACACCTGGGGCTGCTAGAGATTCAGAAGCAGCGTCGCGGTTGGAGCGGCTTCATCGTCACCAACCCCAACTGTAGCACCACGCATTTGATCAGCGCGTTGCACCCGTTGCACGTGCGCTTCGGCGTGAGCAAGGTCTTTGTCGTCACCATGCAGGCTGTGAGCGGCGCGGGCTATCCGGGTGTCAGCAGCATGGACATCCTGGACAACATCGTGCCCTACATCAGCGGCGAAGAGGAGAAGATGGAGCAAAAGGAGCCGCAAAAGCTCCTGGGGACCTTCGACGGGACGCAGGTCCGGTACGCGGACTTGGTGCTCAGCGCCCACTGCAACCGGGTTCCTGTGCGAAATGGACATTTGGAAGCGGTCAGCGTAGAATTTAAAGATAAGCCTGCGCAGGAGGAGATCCTCCAGGCGTGGGCCGAGTATCAACCGCTGGCGCAGCGGCTACGCCTGCCCAGCGCGCCCCAGCCCGCCGTGATCTACCTGGCGGCCCAGGACCGGCCCCAGCCGCGATTGGACCGTTTGGCGGGGACGGTGCCGGGGATGGCAACCGTGGTCGGTCGTCTGCGACCGGACCCGCTGTTCCATTACAAGTTTTTGGTGCTGGGGCACAACACCATCCGCGGCGCGGCGGGTGGCAGCTTGCTCAACGCCGAGCTGATCGTCGCTCAGGGGTATCTGGGTTCGACAGCGGCAGCCTTGGCCCGCTCGCTGGAAGTCGCGTAGCGTTTGAGGAATACGCGCACGTCGCGTAGCCGGGCCAGGTGTCGCCCAATGGCGGGTCGCCCTGATTCCGGTCCGGCTACGACGTGCCTGGTTGCAGCCACAGGGGGTAACCGTGACGACATTGTCCACCACAAGCGTGCTGTCCGCCGAACGTACCAAGACGGTGCTCAAAAACTTTGGGCGGGCGAGGCTTGCCGATTTCTTCGGCGACCTGGTCATCTATCGCAACCTGGAGCCGCTGGATCGGCGTTTACCCGGCCTGAAGGCTGCAGCCTATCGGATGGATATTCCCAACGACCGCATCCCGCGCAAGCAGGACCGCGACTACGCCAAGGCGGCGGTCTGGTTCGCCAAACAAGCCCAAAAGCTCCGCAAGCAGGAGACGCCCCTCAGCGAGATCATCTTTGTGGGCGATACGTTCTTTAACGATGGTCGCGCCTATACCAACATGCGCGAGGTGACCGGCTGGGACGGCGCGTGCTTCATCGGCGGCGAAAAGCCCAATGACCCACCCCACGCCCAGGTGGACGACGATCAGATTTTCGTCGCCAACCGGTGGGCCGCGCTGAGCGATTGGGCCAAGTGGCTTTTGAGCCAGGGCCTGCGGCTGGATGCGCGTACCGTTGCCGTGATTGACATTGACAAGACTGCGTTGGGGGCCAAAGGGCGCAACGACCACGTGATCAACGAGGCGCGCCTGGAAGGCATCTTCCGCACCATGGACTCCGTGCTGGGGCGCAACTTCGACCGTGCCCTCTTTGAGCGCCACTATGCCGAGTTGAATCGCGGGCGCTATCACTTTCTCACCGAGGACAACCAAGATTACCTGGCTTATATCTGCATGGTGCTCAACGCCGGGCTGATTGACTACGACGACATGCTCAAGGAGATCGAGACCGGCAGCCTGGACAACTTCGAGCAGTTCCTGCGCTGGGTGGACAGCCGCCTGAACATTCACCCCTTTGCCGGCGAGAATCTGCGCCAAGTCCATGAAGCGGTAATCTGTAGCGTGCGCGTCGGCGATCCCACGCCCTTCAAGCGTTTCCGTCGCCAGGAATTTATCACCACCGTCGAGCGCATGGGCCAACTGCCCGACGATACCCCGGTGGAGTTGCTGCTGGCGGAGGAGATCACGCTCACCAATGAAGTCTGTGAATTGACCGAGTGGCTGCGCGACCGCGGCGTCTTGTTGCTCTGTCTGAGCGACAAGCCGGACGAGGCTTCTTGCCCGGACCCGCGCTCTTCGTCGGAATTGGCGCCGGTCCACCAAACCCCGACCCATCGAGTGGGGGCCTCGATTGCCGGCGAACTGCGCGCGCTGGGGTAGACTCTTTGCGCCGCCTGCACCGGTAAGCGGGACATTCCGCCCCTCTCCGCGTGACCGGCAGCGCACAGTTTGTGTCGCATGTCGTCCCTTCAATCCCCAAACGGGGAGGGCCGGGGGGAGTTCTACCCCGCCAAAGTGGGGCACATCCTTTGCCCGGCGCAGGTCTTGTTGCGAGCGGCAATCTGCCTTACGGAAATTCACGTTTACCCGTTGTATGTTCATGCCGGTTGCCGGTGATTGCACCAGATCGGTCGCAACCTGTCGTGTTGGTTGCGACCGCTGTTGCGTCTTGATGGATTGGAGTTTGCAGTCGTGATCGGGCGGCTTCCCGTGTGGATGTGGGAAGCGCACCGGTGGATCGGTTGGATGGAAAGGGATCATGGCCTCAGATAAGCCCACCCCGCCGCAGGACAAGCGTCCGCCTGGCGGGAATCCGAATAACAACCAGGAGCCGCGCAATTCGGGCGGCAGTTTTCTCAGCCGCAGCTGGTTCTGGTTGGTTTTGGCTGTCTTAGTGCTCTTCGGCTCGCGCTTCCTCTTTGGGCGGCCCGCCGATACAGCCAATATGGTCGGTCTGAACGAAGTTGCCCGCTACGTCGCCGCGGGGGAAGTGCAGCGCATTACCGTCCAGGGCGACATCATTACGCTGCAATTGACCAACACTGACGAGCGACGTAGCCGCAAGGAGCCGGGCCGGAGCGTGTTGGAGACGCTGCGCGCCCTGGGTGTGAGCGACGAGCGCTTAGCCACCTTGCCCATTGTGGTGGAGAGCGCGCCCAACAACAGCGCGGTCTTCAGCTGGCTCATCATGCTGTTGCCCATGCTGTTGATCTTCGGCTTCTTCATCTTTATCATGCGCCAGGCAGGCGCCGGCGGTCAGAATCGCGCCATGCAGTTCGGGCGCAGCCGGGCACGCAAACTCGACAACGCCGACCGCCCCACCGTGACCTTTGCTGATGTCGCCGGCTCCGACGAAGCCAAGCAAGAGTTGCAAGAGGTGGTGGAGTTCCTCAAGGAGCCGCAGAAGTTTGCCGCGCTGGGCGCGCGCATCCCCAAAGGCGTCTTGATGGTCGGCTCGCCGGGCACCGGCAAGACCTTGCTCGCCAAAGCCGTCGCCGGGGAGGCGGGTGTGCCCTTCTTCAGCAGCTCCGGCTCCGAGTTCGTGGAGATGTTTGTGGGCGTGGGCGCCAGCCGCGTACGCGATCTCTTTGAGCAGGCCAAGAAGAACTCGCCCTGCATCATCTTTATTGACGAGATTGACGCCGTGGGGCGTCACCGCGGCGCAGGCATGGGCGGCGGCAACGACGAGCGCGAGCAGACGCTCAACCAGATCTTGGTGGAGATGGACGGCTTCGCCAGCGAGACCAAC
>CAKZVN010000334.1 GCA_937922105.1 uncultured Litorilinea sp. | reverse complement strand
GGAGCAGCGGTCTGCGCTACTATTTCGGCTTCTACGATTGGCGCGACGGGACGCGCCTGCCCGTGGATGGCGGTATTGACGACAAGATGATCCTACATGGCAAGTAAGCTCGACGTGCCGCTCGCATTGCCGCCGCTGCGGCGTGACGGTCTCTTTTGGCTCACATTGGCTTTGACGGCTTTTGCCGTGGCGCCCTTTGCCCTGCCCGGCTACTTTTGGGGCGCCAATGATGCGCGCCACCATGTCTACTTCCTTTTCGAGTACAACCGGCTGGTGGAGGACGGTATCTGGTGGCCGCGCTGGAGTCCCGATTTCGCCTTCGGCTACGGCTATCCCTTCTTTAACATCTACGGCCCGTTGAGCCATTTCCTGGCGCAGTTGTTGTTGCATTTCCTGGGCTTCGAGTATACCGCCGCGATCAAGAGCATCTTTGCCCTGAGTGTGGTGGGCAGCGCAGGGACCATGTATGCCTATGTGCGCGTCTGGGCGGGCCGCGCGCCTGCGCTGTTGGCTGCGCTGGTCTATACCTACATTCCCTATCACCTGCTCAACCTCTATGTACGCGCCAACTTGGCCGAGAGCATGGCCTTTGTGTGGATGCCGCTCTGCTTGTTGGCGGTGCGCCAAGCTATTGTCCGTCCCCATTACGGATGGGTCGTGCTCAGCGCAGGGGCTTATGCCGCGCTCATGTTGACCAGCAATCTGGTGATCGTGCTCTTTACGCCGGTGCTGGCGCTCTATGCGGTGACGTTAACCCTGGTCTATGCCGCGCCGCCTGGCTTGGCGCGACCGAGTCTCTGGGCTTGGCTGGGCCGCGTGGTGGTGCGCGGGTTGCCCGGCGCGTTGGGGTTGGCAGCCGGCTTGGGGCTGAGCGCGGTCTTCTGGTTGCCCATGCTGCTGGAGCGCCAATATGTGCGCGTCGATCAGTGGTTCGATGGACGCTATAACTTTCGCGGCCATTTTGTCTATTTCCACCAACTGTTCAGCCCGCAATGGGGCTTCGGCGCCAGCACCATCGGCCCGGACGACACGGTGGGCTATCAGATCGGCGTGATGCCGTTGCTGCTGGTGACGGCGGGGCTGCTCTTGGTTTGGCCGCGCGCGGGGCGGTTGCGCTGGGAGATCGGGGTACTCTTGCTGGCTGCGCTGGGCGGGACGTTCCTGGGGCTGGTTTGGGCTGCGCCGCTGTGGGAAGTCCCCGTGGTGGGCGGCCTGTTGGGGGCGGCGCAATTTCCCTGGCGCTGGTTCAGCATGACCGCGCTGGGCTTGAGCGCGCTGGCGGGCTTGCCGCTCATGGGACTCAGCGAGCGCGAGACCAATCACGGTCTGAGCCTGCCGCTGGTCAGCCTGGCGACATTGGTGATCCTGGCTTCCTACCCGCTGTTGCGCGTCGAGATTGTGGAACCCGCGGAAGGGCCGGTGAGTTTGGCCGCGCTCATGCGCTTCCAGCAATCATCCGACGAAATGACCGGCAGCACGGCGTGGGTGCGCGAGATCCCGACGTGGAGTCCCATGGCGGACGAATACATCGCCCAGGAGCAGCGGGGCGAGCCGGTGCGCCCTGTCGCTTCATTGGTTGATTACACCCTCATGAATTACAACAAAGAGACGGGGTTTGTGGTAAATTCCGAAGCGCGGTCTGCGATCATGGAAGAAGTTTGGTATTGGTCGGGGTTGCCGGGGCGCAGCATCGTCTATAACCACTTTTATTATCCGGGCTGGCGTGCCTATTTGCTGGACGGGCGCCACGGGCAGATCGTGCGCGAGTTGGCGATCGTGCCGGAGGACGGCCCTTTGGGGCGGATGACCGTACCGGTGGACCAGGGCGAGGGCTATATCTTGTTGCGCTTTGAGGACACGCCACCGCGCATCGTGGGCCGGGCGATTTCCCAGGGGACGCTGGTTCTCCTGGCGCTGGTGGGCGTAGGGATTGGGTGGCGCACTTTGCGCCGGCAACGCATGGGACAATCAAGGCAGGAGCATCGCACAACATGACCGAGTTGTTGGGGAATGGCGCGACCGGGCTGCCGGCACCGCGCGCGGAGGAATTCCGGACGCGGGAGCGCCCTCCTGCATCCCTGCCCATGATTGACGCCGATGAGGTTGCGCAGTTGGCGGCGGCTTATGGCGCGCCGGCGCAGCGCGTCTACAACGTCTTGGCGGACGACTACATCCGTGCTTATCGCTGGAACAAGGACATAGACCGCCGCGCCGAGGTGGTCTTTGCCGTGCAGGACGCCCAGGGTCGCTTGTGGGTCCATGCCAAGCCCCATTACCCGGCCCATATCTTTCGCCTACCTTCCGGCGGCGTGCATTTGGATGAGCGCGTCGAGGATGCTCTTCTGCGCGAGGTGGCGGAGGAGATGAACCTGCCGGTCCAGGTGGCGCGCTTCCTGGGCATTGTGGAGTATCGCTTCTGGCACGGGCCGTGCATGGTGCCGTTTGCCAGCTATGTCTTTCACCTAACTACCGGCAATCATGTGCCTGCCTGTCGCGTGGGCGAGGAGATTTCCGAGTTCCGCGCCGTGTTGCCCAGCCAAGTGGCTCAGATTGCGGTGGATTTGCGTAACCTGATCGGCGACCGCCGGGGCTGGGGCCAATGGCGCGCCCTGGTGCATGACTTGGTCTATGAGTCCATCGGTCTTGTCTAACGCGTGCCTGGTTAAGTTCGTTCCGCCTACCTGACTTCATCACAAGGGATCACAAAGGGTTGCCCCATGCGCGTTCCGTTATCGTGGCTCAAAGAGTATGTGGATATTGTCTTGCCGGTGGAGGAACTTGCCGAGCGGCTCACCCTGGCGGGCATGGAGATCGACGCGGTCGAGACCATCGGCGACTGGTGGGACCCGGAGACCCTGCGCGTGGGCCAAGTGATCGCGGTCCTGCCCCACCCCAACGCCGACCGCCTGGTGCTGGTGGACGTGGACTATGGCGGCGACGCGCCCCAGCGCGTGGTGACCGGCGCACCCAATCTCTTTGTCTATCGGGGCAACAGCTTGGCGGACGGCACGCTCCCTGTGCTGAAGGTCGCGTTTGCGCGCAGCGGGGCCGAGTTGGTGGACGCCTATAGCGAGGAGCGCCCGCGCCCTAAAAAGCGGCTCAAACCCTCTAAGATTCGCGGTGTCGAGTCCGCAGGCATGGTCTGTTCCGAACTGGAACTGGGGCTGTCCGAAGAGCATGAGGGCATTTTGCTCTTGCCCGAAGACGCGCCGGTGGGTCTCCCCCTGCGTGACTATTTGGGCGACACGGTGCTGGAGATCGAACTGACCACCGACATGGCGCGCTGTTTGAGCGTGATCGGCATTGCGCGGGAGGTTGCCGCGCTCACAGGCGTCCCCCTGCGCCTGCCCGCGGACGAGTGGCAGCCCGCGGGCGACGACCATGTGGACGACTATCTCGCGGTGCGTATTGACGAACCGGCGCTGTGCAATCGCTACACCGGAATCATGATCGTGGATGTGACTGTGGGTGATTCGCCGCGCTGGATGCAGGATCGCCTGCGCAAGGCTGGGATGCGCCCTATTAGTAACGTGGTGGACATCACCAACTATGTCATGCTGGAGTTCGGTCAACCGCTGCACGCCTTCGACTATGACATCCTCTTGCGCCGCGCCCAGGGGCACGGTGATGCCAAGCCCACCATCATCGTGCGCCGGGCCGGCGCCGGTGAGCGCTTTACCACGTTGGACAATACGGTGCGTCAACTGGACGATTCCATGCTCATGATCGCGGACACCGCGGGCAGCATCGCCATCGCGGGCGTCATGGGCGGTTTGGAGAGCGAGGTCGGCCCGACCACGCGCAACATTCTGCTGGAGTCCGCTACCTTTGAGGGGATCAACAACCGGCGCACCGGTCAAAAGCTGCGTCTCTTCAGCGAGGCGAGCTATCGCTTTACGCGCGGGG
>CAKZVN010000333.1 GCA_937922105.1 uncultured Litorilinea sp. | reverse complement strand
CCGTCTAGTTCCCCGCAATTGAGCAGCATCTGGGCAAAGCGCCAGTAATCTTGGGCTGTGGAAAACAGCCCATGTCCGCCACGCACAAAAGTCGTATCGTTGTCCGTCGGATACGTCGCGTCCACATCCAACCGGGTCGGCGGCTGTGTGCGCCAGGCCTCCTCCACCAAGCTGAAGGTGACACCGACGCCGCACAGATCATGACGCCCATACATGGTCGCCACGCGGTTGCGCTTGGTCGCGGGGACAAAAAAGCCCGTGTCCTGCATCCCCAGCGGGCCGAAAAGCACGTCCTGCAGATAGTCGTCCAACGGCATATCGGCGATCACCTGGACCAACTGCGCGATCACGTCAATGGAGAGGCTATAATGCCAGCGGCTGCCCGGGTGATAGGCAAGGGGCAGTTGCGCCAGGTCGTCCACCATCTGTTCCAGCGTGCGCGCTGTGCTGTGCATGAGCTTGGCGGCGCGATAGAGCTCGCCGACGGGCGACTCCTCCAGGAAGTCATAGGTCAGCCCCGCCGTATGCAAAAACAGATCGCGCAGGGTGATGGGGCGCAGCGGCGCCACGAGCACCTCGTCCCCCGCTGGCCCGCGCTCCAGCACCTTGACCTTGCCGAAGGCTGGCAGATACTTCGCCAGCGGCTCGAACAGCTGGAAGCGCCCCTGCTCATAGAGCGTCATGAGCGCAGTGCAGACAATCGGCTTGGTCATGGAGTAGATACGGAAGATGGCATCCGCAGCCATCGGTCGTCCAGCCTCGCGGTCCATCCAGCCCGTCTGCGCAAAGTGCACCACCCGACCGCGCCGCGCCAACAGCGTACTGACGCCGGCGACCTTCCCCTCGTCCACATAGCGCTGCATGGCGGGACCGATGCGCGCCAGCCGCGCCGCACTTACCCCCACCTCCTCCGGGGTCGTCACGTCCACACTCATCTGGTATTCTCCTCCTACGGCTTCCTATCACAAAGGGATGTGCAGTGCAGGCTACCATACGCGCCCGCTTTGTGCAATGCCCACACCTATCCCCCTGTACGTTCCAGAGATTCCGCGAAGCGAAAACCTGTCTCCACCCTTTCCGCGGGTGCATTTCATTCTTGGAAAAACGGCTGTCAGGCTGTTCGCCGGTGGCAACCGCACTGTCATGCGAACGAGTCCGCAGCGCCACGATCCAAGAGGAAGCGTCTCCACTGGTCCTTGCGGTCGGAAGAGAGCGGACCGGCAGGTTGGCGGGAGCAGGAGAACTCATTGCGCCCGGCGCGGCTCACTGCGGCTTTTCGTAGACGACCAGGCGATAGCCCACCGCGCCGCGGCGGATCAGCGTCTCCAGCGCCCAGCCGCCGATGACGCTGCCCAGTAGCTGGGCAAAGCGCCCGCCGCGATACATCGCCCATTCGAAGAGCGGCAAGCACACATCAGGAAAATTGCGCACGCGCAGGTCCGGGCTAAGGTCGCGCGCCTCGACGCGTTCCAGACCTTGCTGCCGAGCCAGCGCGGTCGCGCCGTCCGTGCTGAGTAAATGGGGCACATGCCAACCGGCTTGGAACAGCGCCAACCAGCGCCGGATCGCGTTGCGGTCTGTGCGAAAGTCGTCGCGGTCTGCGCGAAAATCGTCGCACAGCACCAAACGCCCACCGGGCGCCAGTACACGCGCCGCCTCGGCAAAATAGCGGGCCGGGTCGCCGGCGTGGGCAAAGGCTTCGATGGAGTAAACCAAGTCCATTGCCCCGCTCAACGGTAGCGCGTGGAAGTCGGCCTCCACAAAGGCACAGCGGTCTGCCAACCCGCGCGCCAGCGCCTGTGCAGTCTGCGCCTGGGTGGCACTGATCGTCACACCCACCGCCCACAGCGACGGCTCGCACGCACGCACCAGATATTGGACGGAAGCGCCGAAGCCACAGCCCAAGTCCGCAATGTGTACGCGACCCGCCCGTCGCTGCGTCGCGACCAGCCGGACTTGCGCGGCGATACAGGCATTGACATAGTTCAGCGCCGTGGGTAAGTCCTTCACCCCCGCGGCCCACACGGGTCGGTGAATCGCCTGTGTCTGGTAGCGCCGCCCGACCCAGCGAAACCAGGCACTGTTTTGCTCATAATAGGCGCGCACACCGGAGACGCGCGACGCAGATTGTGGTATTGTCACAGAGTAGAGATGTCCTTCCGGGATTCAACAAGACGGTACGCGTTAGGTGTAGCCGCCCTGTCTTTGTTATAACACAAACGTGTGCTCGGCTGCGGGTCCAGTCCCAACAAAAACACAAGACCGCCCAGCCCCCTTCGTTTTTGCCGGGCAATCCCCTGTGTTATAATCCCGAGTGACCTGCTGCCTGTGGCGCAGGCCGCGATCGTCCCTGCCGCCGGATGTCTCCTACATCTCGCCGGTGGGCCGTCGCCGCGAGTCATTGCTGAACACGGGCGCAGCCGCGGGGAGCAGTTCAATTCGGCACGCAAGGATAGGTCGTAGGCGTGATTAACCCACTCGACTGGTTATTAGGACTTTTTTCGCTGGATATCGGAATTGACCTCGGCACCGCCAACACGCTGGTGCATGTCAAAAATCGTGGCATCGTGATCAACGAGCCGTCCGTGGTCGCCATTGACAAATCGTCGCGGCGGCGCAATCAGGTCAAGGCTATCGGCAACGACGCCAAAGAGATGGTCGGGCGCACCCCTGCCCACATCGTTGCGATCCGTCCCTTGCAAGACGGGGTGATCTCCGACTTCGATGTGACCGAGCAGATGATCCACCACTTCATCGGCAAGGTGCACGGCAACCGCGCCTTCGGCGCGGCGCGCCCGCGCGTGGTCATCGGCATCCCGTCGGGCGTCACCGAAGTCGAAAAGCGCGCCGTGCGCGATGCCGCCATCAGCGCCGGCGCGCGCGAAGCAGGCCTGGTGGAAGAACCCATGGCTGCGGCGATTGGCGCGGGCTTGCCCGTCACCGAGTCGGTCGGTTCCATGATCGTGGACATCGGCGGCGGCACCACCGAAGTCGCGGTCATCTCCCTGGGCGGCATCGTCGTCTCGCGTTCCATTCGCGTGGCGGGCGACGAAATGAACGAAGACATCGTCAACTACGCGCGCCAGAAGTACAACCTGCTCATCGGGCTGCGTATGGCGGAGCGCACCAAGATCGAGATCGGTTCGGCCTACCCAATGGAACGCGAGCGCACCATGATCCTGCGCGGGCGCAACCTGATCACCGGTCTGCCCGAAGCAGTCGAGGTCAGCTCGGTGGAAATCCGTGAGGCGCTCTCCGGCTCGGTCCAAGTGATTGTGGATGCGGTCAAAGCCACGCTGGACGAGACGCCGCCTGAATTGGTGGCGGATTTGATGGAATACGGCATTGTCTTAGCCGGGGGCGGCGCGCTGCTCCACGGCCTGGCCCAACGTCTGCAAGACGAGACGCGCATGCACGTCTACATTGCCGACAACCCGTTGACCGCAGTGGTGATGGGAACCGGAATGATCCTGGAGAAGCCGGAGTTCTATCGCGAAACCCTCACCAGTATGCAGCGCAAGAGTACCATCCGCTAGCGTGCCCGCCGGTGCTGCGTCCGGTGTGGTCCGGCGGTTGTTCTCCGCAAAGACATTATTCCCATGCGAGATACTCAACGACGACCGTGGTCGTTTGGCGACATCGGTTTCCGGCTCTTAATTCTGAGCTTGGCTGCGCTGCTGCTCATGGCGCTGCAAGTCTCTGGGCGGCTGGAGCCGGTGCAGAGCTTCATCACCCAACTGTCTTCCCCGGCCCAAGTAGGCGCTTCCGGCGTCACCGAAACCCTCAGCGACGCCCTCAGCTTCCTCTTTGAGTTGCGCAACCTGCGCCAGCGCAACGCCGAGTTGGAACAGGTCAACAACGCCCTCCTGGTGGAAAACTTCGAGTTGCGCGAAGTCCAGCGCGAGAACGAAGCCATGCGCAGCATGTTGCGTTTCGCCCAAGCGCGCCCGGGCCTGGACCTGCGCGGCGCCCAGATCGTGGCGCGCGTCATCGGGCAAGAGAGCAACAACTTCCTGGAATACATCATGCTCGACCTGGGCGCGAGTCACGGTATTGCGGTGGGCATGGCGGTGGTCACCGACCAGGGCTTGGTCGGGCGCATCAGTTCAGTGACCGACGCCACCTCCAAAGTCCTGCTCATCACCGACCCCAGCAGCGCAGTCAACGCCGTCTTGCAAAGCAGTCGGCTCAACGGTGTGGTGCGCGGCTACCCCGGCGGCGACTTGACCATGGACTATATTCCCCAGGGTGAAGTCTTCAGCGTGGGCGAGGTGGTGCTCACCTCCGGTATTGGCGGGCGCTTCCCCAAGGGCATCCCCATCGGTCAAGTCGTCGAGATTCGCCAGCGCGACATTGACGTCTTCCAACAAGCCGTGGTGCGCCCCACCGTGGACTTCCCGCGCCTGGAACTGGTGATGGTGGTGACCAACTTCGACCCGCTGGAAGATGTGCCGGAGTTGCTGGTTCCTGTCATCACCCCGCGCGACGAGACCGCGCCCGCGGACGAAGAGGTTCCTCCCACCGAGGAGACCACGCCATGAACCGCGGCGCGCTCTACTACGCCATGATCCCGCTGCTGGGCATCGCTGCACTCCTGCAGACCACTGCGCTGGCGCGCATCAAGCTCTACGGCGTCAAGCCCGATCTGGTGCTGCTCTTGGTGGTCATCGGCGCGCTGGTCTACGGGAGCCGCTCGGCGCTGATATGGGCCTTTCTCGGCGGGTTGGGTATGGACATCTTCAGCGGCGGGCCGATGGGCAGTTCCAGCCTAGCCCTGATGGCTGCGGCACTGGTGGCGGGGATCGGTCACCGCACCTTGTCGCGCTTCAATGTCCTGGTGCCATTGGCTGCGACCGCAGTCGCAACACTGACCTACGCTGTCGCTTACTTGGGCTTGCTCACTGTGTTACAATACTTTCGCGTGACTTATCATCAAGTGCCGTTCTTGCCCACGCTCCAAAACGTGGTCGTACCGGCTATGCTCTACAACCTGGCGCTGATGGTCGCGCTCATCCCGTTGCTCAACCGCATCCCGGAGAGCCAAGACCTATGAGCCGCCGGGTAGGCTGTTCGTTGTTGTCTGGGCCGGACTATGTTTGAACCATTACGCAAAGATACTTCAGCGCTCTCCATGGCGTTGTTTCGGGTTGCGCTGGTTTTGGTCTTTGTCTTGATGGGGGGGCGGCTTTACCAACTGCAGGTGGTGCAGGGCGAAAACTATCGCCGCCAGGCCGACGCCAATCGCTTCGACCTGGTGGAGATGCCTGCCCCGCGCGGGGTCATGTACGACCGCAACGGCGTCATCCTCACGCGCAACCGCCCCAGCTTCGAGATCGGCCTCGTCCCGGAGGATTTGCCCTTCGACGACCCCGCTACCCCCGACCGTGACGAGGAACTGGAAGAGGTCGAGCGCATCCTCCTGGCGCTGGGCGCGGACCGCGACGAAGAGGTCGCGCTGCGCATGGCGGAGCTAATGTTTCGCGCGCTGGGCCGCGCCGACTATGCGCGCACGGTGGGCAATGCCGGCATCCAACTCAGCTATGTCACTGTGCCCGGCCCCACCACCGTGGTCTATCGCGAAGACGGCAGCCCGCCCCAAGAGATCGCGCAGCCGCTCCTCTTGCCGGACATCTCCAAGCCGTTGCCGCTGGAGGGTCTGGCGGCGCTGGTACGGCGCATGGTCGAGTTGCGTCGCCAGGGCAGCGCCTCCCAGGCGATTCCCATCCTGGACCTGGTCGGGCGCGAGCAGGCCTTCGCTATTGCCGAAGAGAGCTACCGCTTGCCCGCCCTACGCGTGCGCGAAGTGCCTGTGCGCGAATACTTGACCGGCGAGTTGATGAGCCATATCGTCGGCTTTATGGGGCCAATCCCGGCGTCGTTGGCGACGGAATACCGCAACCAGGGCTATTCCAACCTCAACGAGCGCGTCGGCTTGAACGGCCTGGAATACTCCTATCAGCGCGAGTTGCGCGGCGTCCCCGGCTATCGCAACATGGAAGTAGACATCCTAGGGCGCGAAATCCGCACGGTCGGCCAAGTCGCAGAGCCGGTCCCCGGTTCGAACCTGATCCTGAACATCGATCTGCGCCTGCAAAAGTACATGCACGACTACTTGGCCGAAAAGATGGAAGAAGTGGACGCGCCGTGGGGTGTCGCCATCGCCATGAACCCCATGACCGGCGCCGTGCTGGGCATGGTGAGCCTGCCGTCGTATAATAACAATGTCTTTGCCGAGCGCATCAACGAAGCCTATCTGGCGTTGGAACGGGACGAGCGCCGCCCGCTGATCAATTACGCCATCGGTGGTCTCTATCCACCCGGCTCGACCTTCAAGATGGTCACCGCCGCGGCCGCGCTCCAGGAGAAAATCGTCACGCCCCAGACCCAGTTGGTGGATGCCGGACCGATCTACCTGCCCAACCGTTTCTATCCCAACGACCCCACGTTGGCCCAGGAATTCGTCAGCTGGAACCACAAACTCGGCATTGTCCACGGCCCGATCAACGTGGTACAGGCGTTGGCGCTCTCGAATGACATTTACTTTTACATGATCGGCGGCGGCTACCCGCCGATCCAATTGACCGGGTTGGGCGCGCGACGCATGGCGGAATGGACGCGTCTCTTCGGCTATGGCGACCCCACTGGGATTGACCTGCCCGGTGAAGTGGGCGTCGTCGTGCCCAACGACCAGTGGAAGCGCCAGCTCTACGCCGAAAGCTGGACCACGGGCGACAGCTACAATATGTCCATCGGGCAGGGCTATGTCCTGGCAACGCCGCTGCAAGTCCTGGTTAGCACCGCAGCCGTCGCCAATGGCGGGACAATCTTGGCCCCGCAAGTGGTCTATCAGATCACTGACGCCGCGGGCGGGCTACAGCGCGATTTCGCGCCCAAGGTCGTGCGTGAGTTGCCGTTGGACCCGTGGGTCATGCCCGTAATCCAAGAAGGGATGTGGGCCGTCGTCAACGGCCCACGCGGCACCGGCGCCGGCGCTAAGCTCGACAACTTGAATATCACGGTCGCCGGCAAAACCGGCACCGCCGAGTTCTGTGAATATATCCCGGAAGAGGAGGACTGCCGCCGCCTGGAAAAAGGCTACCTGCCCTTCCATGCTTGGTTTGTCGCCTATGCGCCCTATGAAGCACCGGAGATTGCGGTCGTAGTCTTTGTCTACGACGGCGGTGAAGGCTCGGCGGTCGCAGTGCCGGTTGCCAAGAAAATCCTGGAGGCCTATTTCAGCGAGATAAGCCCGCGCTGACTGACCATGCCGACGCCAACGGACTCGACCCACCAACCCAACATGAACACCGACCGCGGTGGGCAGCCCACACCGGCGACAGTCGGCGCGCCTGCCGCGCCCCCAGCCGTGCCGGCGGACGGTGAACCCCATACACCGGTCAACGGCGACCATCCGCCTTACAATGGACGGGCGGCAAAAGTGCCCGCGGAGCCAAACGGTGCCGCACTTTCCGGCGATCCCCTGGCGCGCACCGCAGTGCGGATTCGCGGTCGCCACGGCGGGGTTGCGCTCGAGAT
>CAKZVN010000332.1 GCA_937922105.1 uncultured Litorilinea sp. | reverse complement strand
CCTTCGGTAGTGTGTCGGGATTCTTCGTCGCTGCGCTCCTCAGAATGACGGCTGCTTAGCGATCAAGCTGCTTAGCGGCTCGGCATGGCAGTTCGCAGACACGATATAGACGCAACCGGTGCAGGCGCCACTCAGGCTGCGCCGCACAAGTACGATTCATTAGTGGGACAATACGCTCATGCGACATCGAATTGCAGGACGAATCTTAGGCCGTGATGCCGGGCATCGCAAGGCGCTTTTCCGCAACCTTGTGCGCGAGTTGTACTTGCACGGACGCATCACGACCACCGAGGCCAAGGCACGCGCGATTCGCGCCGAGGCGGAAAAGTTGATCACCAAGGCCAAGCACGGACTGGCTGACGGCGGCAACCGGGTTCATGCGCAACGCCTGGTGGTGGCTTATCTCAACGACAAGACCGTTGCCAAGAAGGTCTTTGACGAGATTGCGCCCCGCTATGCGGCTCGCCCCGGCGGCTACACGCGCTTGATCAAGATCGGCAAGCGGCTGGGCGACGCCGCCGACATGGCGATTCTGGAGCTGGTGGAAGGCGAGGCTGCGGCGAGCTAGCCGCGGCCTGCCGGGAGCGGCGGGGTGGAGAGCGCCACGGTGCGCGTCTGTGGGCGGCTGGCTTATGACGGGACTGCCTATCACGGCTTTCAGGCCCAAGCCGGTGTGCCCACGGTGCAAGGGACGCTGGAGACCGCGCTGGTCCGCTTCGCCCAACTCCACGGGCGTGTAGCGGGGGCCGGGCGCACCGATGCCGGGGTCCACGCGACCGGGCAAGTGATTGCGGTCGAGGTGGTGTGGCGACATCCGGTCGCATCTTTGCAGGCAGCCTGGAACGCCCATCTACCACCGGACATGGTGGTGTACGACTTGGTAGAGGCGCCGGCGGGTTTTCACCCACGCTTCAGCGCCTACCGGCGCACCTACCGTTATACGGTGGTGGTGTGGGAAACGAGCGGGGCCAGGCGTTGGCCCTTGGCGGATCGCTTTGCCTGGACGGTGACGCGACCGCTCGATCTGGGAGCCATGAACAGAGCGGCTGCGCAATGGGTGGGGACGCACGACTTCGCCACGTTCGGCCGTCCGACCCAGGGCGAGAGTACCGTGCGTACTGTGACCGCCGCCCAGTGGGAGGTGATCCCCGCCCAGCACGACCCGCCGGACAGTTGTCGCCTGGTCTTTACCATCACCGCCAACGGTTTTTTGCACAACATGGTCCGTTGCTTGGTGGGGACGTGTGTGGCGGTCGGTCAGGGGGAATGGACCCCCACAGATGTGGCGGAGGCATTGGCGGCGCGCGACCGCCGTCGCACGGCCCCACCGGCCCCACCGCAAGGGTTGGTTTTAGAGCAGGTCGCCTATCCGCTGGCGTATGACCCGTGGTTCACGGTCTCCGGGCAGGCGGCTCGGGAAACATCCGGTCTTGAAGACCGGAGCAGCGTGCCCACGACGCACAGGCCTGTGGGGCAAACAGGTGTTGGTTATCCAGGACAAGAGGAGTGAATCGGTGAAGACCTATAGTCCAAGCGCCGAAGAAGCCAAGGCCGCCCGCGAATGGTGGGTGGTGGACGCCACAGGCCAAACGCTGGGCCGCTTGGCTTCCGAAATTGCCAAAATTTTGCGCGGCAAGCACAAGCCGACCTTTAGCCCCCATGTGGATGGGGGAGACTTTGTGATCGTCACCAACTGCGAGAAAATCGTCGTCACCGGTGACAAGTTGGATACCGTGCGCTATTATCGCCATTCGGGCTATCCCGGCGGTCTCAAGAGCCGTTCCATGCGCGAACAACTGGCCCGCTTCCCGGATCGGGTGATCTTGGCGGCGGTGCGCGGGATGCTGCCCAAGACGCGCCTGGGGCGCGCCCAGATCAAGAAACTGCGCATCTATGCGGGCGACGAGCATCCCCATGCAGCGCAGATGCCCAAGGTCCTGGAACTCTAGGAGAGGACGAGCATGACCCAGTATATCGAGGCGATTGGGCGACGCAAGACTGCCACCGCGCGGGTGCGTCTCTATCCCGGCACGGGCGAGATCGTCGTCAACGACAAGCCCATGGAGCAATACTTCGGCCGCGCGCTGGACCAGATGATCCTGCGCCAACCGCTGAACCTCACCGGCGCGACCACGACCTATAACATCAGCGTGCATGTCAACGGCGGCGGTGAGAGTGGACAGGCAGCAGCGGTGCGCTTGGGGATCGCCCGCGCGCTGTGCGAATCGGACAGCAATCTGCGCCCTGCGCTCAAGGCTGCCGGTTTCTTGACCCGCGACTCGCGCGCCAAGGAGCGCAAGAAGCCCGGTCTCAAGCGCGCCCGCAAGGCCCCGCAATACACCAAGCGCTAGGGGCTATCGGGCGCTGTGCCGAAGCCAAGCACAGCCGCCGGATGTCGAATCGAGCGTCGTTGCCTCCGCCGTCTGCTGTTAGGCAGAACCGGCGGAGGTTTTGTTGCGCCACGCACCCGCGTGGCGCCCTGCGTTGAAGGAGGTCCCATGCACAACTTCCCACCGACTCAGGCGATCCGCTGCGGGTTGTTGCACATACCCACGCTCGACCTGGAGATCGGTGCGCAGCTGCGTGCCCTTTTGCGTGGTGTGCCCGGTCTGGTGGTGGTGCAGGAATCCTATGCCGCCAGCGACCGCAACTGGATCGAAGCGACGCTCTGCCGCTGGTGCGACGAGGAGGAACTGGACCTGGTGCTGACCGTGGGGGGGACGCTGCCCGCGCCTGGGCCGGGTCGCCGCGAGATCACGCCCGACGCGACGCTGGCGGTCTTGGAGCGCAGGCTGCCTGGTCTAGGCGAAGCCATGCGCCGCGCGGCGGCTGTCACCTTGCCGCTGGCGCCGCTGGACCGGAGCGAGGCGGGAATTCGCGGGCGCACGCTGGTGGTCAATCTGCCCGCTGGGGATCGAGCCGCAAGCGTTTTTCTTGCGGCTATTTTGGCGCTGATCCCGCCCATCCTTGCCCACTTGCGCGATGACCCCGCAGCCCCAGGCGTAGACACGGGCCTCGTCCAGCCTGCGGACGCGCCGTCCGCCACGACAAGTCCCGCCGCTGAGGACGCGGAGCCACCGCCGCGCGGCAAGGGGTTGAACGCGGCGGACTTTGCCGAGT
>CAKZVN010000331.1 GCA_937922105.1 uncultured Litorilinea sp. | reverse complement strand
TTGGGCATTGACATCGGCGCGCTGCAAGCCGCGGTGTTGTGCGGCTATCCGGGAACCATCGCCGCCACCTGGCAGCAGATGGGTCGCGCCGGGCGCACGCGCGAGGATGCCCTGGCGATCCTGGTCGCCACACCCGGCGCGCTGGACCAATACGTCATCCGCCACCCGGAATTTCTGCTCCAACGTACACCGGAGCACGCGCTGATCAACCCCGACAACCCGTTGCTGTTGGTGGATCACCTGCGCTGCGCCGCGTTCGAGTTGCCCTTTGCCCAGGGTGACGCCTTCGGGCACAGCCCGCACACCGCCGACGTGCTGGCGCTCTTGGCGGAACAAGGTGACCTGCAAGCCGCGGGTGACCTCTACTTCTGGCTCGGCAAGTCCTACCCGGCGCGCGGGGTCAACCTGCGCAGCAGCGGCACCACGGTCACCGTCCAGACAAGTCGCGGCGCTCCGACCGGTGAGACCGCGGTGCTCGGCATGGTGGACGAGGCGAGCGCGCTCAAGTTGCTCCACGACGGCGCAATCTATTTCCACGAAGGCGCAACCTACCAAGTGGCAACGCTGGACTTGGCGCGCAGCCTGGCGCTGGTGCAACCGGTCACGGTGGACCATTACACCGAGGCCTTGAGCCAAAATGAGATCACCGTCTTGGCACAGCACGCCGCAGCACCCTACAGCGGCGCGCTCGCCGCGTACGGTGAAGTGCGCGTTACCTCGCAGGTGGTGGGGTATCGCCGCGTCAAACGGTTCACCCATGAGACGTTGGGTATCTTTCCGCTCAACTATCCCCCGCGTCTGCTGGAGACCAGCGCCTATTGGTTCAGCGTCTTGCCGGAGACGCAGGCTGCGCTGGAAGCTGCAGGGCTGTGGTATGACTCGGTCAACGACTACGGTCCCAACTGGGAGGAGCAGCGCGCCCGCGTGCGTGCGCGGGACGGCTATCGCTGTACCCAGTGCGGCGTCGCCGAGCCGCCGGGACGGCAACATGATGTGCACCATGTGCGCCCGTTCCGTACCTTCGGCTATGTGCCCGGTCTCAACGACGCCTATGTACAGGCCAATCAGTTGGGCAACTTGGTGTTGGTCTGCCGCGCCTGCCACCAGCGGTTGGAGATGGGCGTGCGCGTGCGCTCCGGGCTGGACGGCGTCGCCTATGCGCTGGGCAATCTCGCCCCGCTCTATCTCATGTGTGATCCCCAGGACATCGGCGTGCATGTGGAGCGCGGCGCACTGGCGGGCATCGCCCAGCACCAAACTGCCGGGCCACTTGCAGGCGGGGAGCCGACGCGCGTCTTGCCCACGCTCTATATCTACGAACAGACCGCCGCCGGGCTGGGCTTTAGCGCGCGGCTGTTCGAGTTACACGCAACGCTGCTGGACGCGGCCCATGCGCTGCTGCGCGACTGCGGGTGTCCCCACGGCTGCCCGGCCTGCGTCGGGCCGATTCTGGAGGAGGCGCGCGTGGCGCTGGACACCAAGCGGCTGGCAACAGCGCTGTTGGCTGCGCTAACCGGGCGCGCCCTGCCCGTCAATGCGCAGCCGGAGGCTGAGTTTTAGCGGCGGCACCCCGAAACTTCCCCAGCAAAGCATTCCAAATTGCCTAATTTTTCTGTAAAATCAACTGGCAAAATCGCACTAGTCAGCCAAGTCGTTTTGGTGTACAATCGCGAATCGTATTCATGCAACACTGACTCCGCGGCCGGAGTGGTTGATCCCGGCAACGCCCAATCCATCATCAGAAACTCGTTTGAGGAGGAATGGCATGACTGTACCAAAGCGATTTGGGGTGTTGCGCTTTTTCGCAACGTTGCTCAAAGTCATCGCGTGGATCGTGCTCATCGGGAGCGTATTGGGTGCTGTGATCGCCATTGTGGCAAGCAACACCTTAGCCGGCTTGCTCGGCGGTGTCGAAGGGACCGAGTTGCTTTTGGCGGGCAGCATGGCGGGCGGCATCGCCATCGGGATCGCCATCGTGCTCTATGGACTGCTCAATTTCTTCTTGCTCTATGTGGCGGGGGAAAGCATCTCGTTGCAACTGGCTGTGGAGGAGAATACGCGCCTGACCGCGGCGCTGCTCTTGCGCATGCACCAAGAAGGCCAAGCCGCGGACGCCAATGTGTCGCCCTACGGCGCGGGTGGTGGTTTCGTCAACGAACCTTACGAATAGCCGGTGTGCGGGTGACACTCGCTACCCTATCGGCCCTCTGAGCGCACCCGCCGGCGGGTGCGCTTTTTTTCATGGTGCGCCGATTAAGCGGGGGCCAATTTGTCGGCAACCAACCCTGCCATGAAGGTGCGGGGGGCTGCGGCGCCGTCGAAGTGGATGGTGAGGGTGGCTTGCGGGTCATCCGCCAAATTGCCGTTGCCGCCCAGCTCAGTGATGACGCCTGGGCCGAAGCGCGTATGGGTGACCCGCATGCCCACGGAGAGCTTGCTGAGCAGTTTGCGTTGGGCTTGACTCTGGGTCGGCAACGGGAGGGGCGCGGTGTCCACACTGCCGCCGCCGGCTTCCCGGTCGCGGTATGCGGCGGCAAGGTTTTCCACCATCTGCTCCGGGTTGCGGGCAATACGACTGCGCAGCTCCTCGGCGCGACGCCGCGCCTCGCCCAACCGGGCGACTAGGGCACTCTTTTGGGCCTGGGACAATGGGCCGTGGACGGTCTTACGGCTGCTGCGCGTCAGCGCCAGAATCACCTCGTCCAGTTGTTTGACGACATCTTCCAACGGCTCGATCAAAAAGAGGTCTACCCCGTTTTGGCGACAAAGCTCGGCGCGGGTCTGGTCGCGTTGCTCCTCTTCCATGACCTCCCAATCGCTTTGGCGCGGTTGACCTTTCGCCGTCAAGCCGACGAAGCGGAAGGCGATGGCAGCGTCGGGGTAATAACAGTCGAGTTTGAGGCGGCGACGCGTCGCCGGGTTGACAAGCCAGTCCGGGCTGGCATTCTCCTGGGCAGGGATGTCGGCGAAGATGCGAGCCAGCATCTCACGCCAGGCGCTGATGGCGGTGTAGAAGTTGGTCATGGGCGCAGAATAGCACGTTAGTTCTGTTTGGGCAAGTTTGTTGTCGCCGAAAACACGCGGCGCGCAGCGGGCACAGCCCCGTGCGACGTGCGTGGTTGCGAGTATAGCACAGTGAGCGGTCCGGCCCACGGTCTGTACCCCGGAAAGCACCGGATGACAGCGCTCCTCTGATATAATGGCGCGCGATGAAGCCACCGTCCACTGTGCCCACGACCGGCACCACCGCCTCACCGCCGAGTCCCCCCGGCACCACCCTCGACGGTAACCGTTTGGCAGGGGCGGCGGCGCTGGTCATGTTCTTCTTCGTCCTCAGCCGTGCCGCCGGTCTTTTGCGCGAGATGATCATCGCCAATCGCTTCGGCACCAGCGCGGACCTGGACGCTTACCTGGCTGCGTTTCGGGTGCCGGACCTGATCTTCCAACTGGTTGCCGGGGGCGCGCTGGGCAGCGCGTTTATTCCCACCTTTGCCGGCTACTGGGCGGGCGGTGATCGCGCCGGCGCATGGCGGCTCTTCAGCCGTACCTTGACGCTCTTGACCCTGGTGCTTGTGCTCTTGGCGGCGACGGCTGCGGTCTTTGCCTTGCCGCTGGTGCGGGCGGTCATCGCGCCCGGCTTCACCCCGGCCCAACAGGAACTCACCGCCCACCTCATGCGCTGGATGTTGGCGGGCACAGTGGTCTTCGGTGCCAGCGGGTTGGTCATGGCTGCGCTCAACGGGCTGCAACACTTTTTGGCCCCTGCGGCGGCGCCGGTTCTTTATAACGTCGCCATCATCGGCGGCGCACTGTTGCTCGGCCCGGTGTGGGGCGTCTATGGGCTGGCGGCAGGCGCGGTGGCGGGCAGTGTAGCCCATCTGGTGCTGCAACTGCCGTTTTTATGGCGGCTGGGCGGGCGCTATCGCCCGGAATTGGACTGGCGCGACCCCGGAGTGCGTACCGTCATGGCGCTCATGGGGCCGCGCGTCTTGGGGTTGCTCTTTGTGCAACTGCACTTCCTGGTCAACACCATCCTTGCCAGCGGCTTGGCACCGGGCAGTTTGAGCGCGCTCAACTACGCGTGGTTGCTCATGTTGCTGCCCTTGGGCATCTTTGCCCAAGCCATCGGGACTGCGGTCTTTCCTACCTTTGCCCAGCAAGTCGCCGGCGGGCGACAAGAAGCCATGCGCGACGCGTTCAACCAAGTGCTGCGCCTGGTTTTCTTCTTGACCATCCCGGCTGCGGTGGGGCTATGGGTGTTGCGCACGCCGCTGGTGCGCTTGCTGTGGGAGCACGGTGAGTTCGACCCGGAGAGCACCGCGTTGGTGACCTATGCGCTGCAATTTTACGCGGCGGGCTTGATCGCCCATGCCGGGGTGGAAATCTTGGTGCGTGTCTTCTATGCCCTGCGCGACACGTGGACGCCTGTCCTGGTGGGGGTGGGCGCCATGGCGCTCAACATTGGGCTGAGCCTGTGGTGGGTGGGCCTGCTGGGGCACGGCGGCTTGGCCCTCGCCAACAGCGCGGCGACCGCGCTGGAGATGTTATTGCTGCTGGCGTTAATCAACCGGCGACTGGGCGGGGTAGGCGGGCGCAGTTTGTTGCGCGCAGTGGCGCGTAGCGCGGTCGCAGCCGGGGTGATGGCGGCGCTCGTATGGCTCGGCCTCGAAGCGCTGGCGCGCACGCCGGGACTGTCACCGGGGGCACAGGTGTGGATCGGTGCGCTGGGAGGGGGCGCGCTGGCGGTCTGCGCGTATGCCGGCGCCGCGTGGTTGGTGGGCAGCGCCGAAGCACGCACGTTGCCCGCGCGCTTGCTGCGCCGCACGCCGGCGCCATAGACGACGACACGCACGGAGGCGCCTCTGGGGTGACGCCAATAGAACGCTAACGGATTTCTAACTTCGCTTGCGCGAAACTTATGGTAAATTGCGTGCGTAGTAGTAAGCGGGAGTGAGTTGTCAAGCAGACGAGACGCGGCCGTCTCGACCCGGCAACGGGAAGCTACATCCCCGCACCGATAGTACGGCCCGTCTTAAAGTGTGATTTCAAGCGTTACCGGGACCCTGTTGCCGGTGCGCCGCCCTTCGCCCACCGCCCAGATGACGGTCGGCGAGGATGCACCGGAGTTTCGAACAAAAAGGAGAGGCCACAGTGTTTTTCTTTGACCCTCTGTATCTGATCTTGGCGCTTCCGGCGCTCTTGTTGGGTTTGTACGCGCAAATGCGCGTGCACTCGGCATTCTCGAAGTATTCGCAGGTGCGCACCCTGTCGGGCATCACCGGCGCGCAAGCCGCCCGGCGCATTTTGGACGCCAATGGTTTGCATCATGTCGGCGTCGAGCGCACCGAAGGGATGCTCTCGGATCACTATGATCCGCGCAGCAAGGTGCTGCGTCTTAGCCCGGATGTCTTTAACCAGCCGTCGTTGGCGGCGGTAGGGGTAGCGGCGCACGAGGCGGGCCATGCTTTGCAAGACAAGACCAACTACGCGCCGCTGCAACTGCGCTCCGCCATGGTGCCCACTGTCCAGATCGGGAGCTGGTTGGGGCCGATCATCTTCCTGGTGGGGTTGTTTATGGCGGGAGCGTTCGGCACCACCATCGCCTGGTTCGGGCTGATCCTGTTTGCGGCGACTGCGCTCTTCGCGCTGGTTACCCTGCCGGTGGAGTTTGACGCCAGCAAGCGCGCCCGCGAACTACTGGTCGCCAACGGCATCCTGGTGCCCCAGGAGGTCAAGGGTGCGAGCCAGGTGCTGGATGCGGCGGCGTTGACCTATGTAGCGGCGGCGTTGCAGGCCATCATGACCCTGATCTACTACGCGTCGCTTCTGATGGGGCGGCGTGAGTAGGCTCGGACACGGGCAGGGACATTTGGACCCCGGCACAGGCTGCGGGGTGTTATGGAGGGAGTGCGTATGTTCACAGGTTCGCCGATCTTTATCCGTGTGCGCGAAAGCCGCTTTGCCCCGCGCGGCCGCGGGTCGTGGCTGTGGCTGGCGCCGGGGGTGACGTTGTTGCTACTGGCGTTGGCGATCATGATTTGGCCGGAGTTGCTCGCCTACTTGGTGGCGATTGTGCTGGCGGCTGCCGGCGCGGCGCTCACAGCGTGGGGCTGGGCCATGCGCAAAGCCACGCGTCACCAGGAGCGCGTCTCCACCTACCGGGTCTATCCTGGCGACGTCTACTAGACCCCGGCGTCGTCCAACTGAGACAGAAGCTTGCGCCCGCCCTGCTTTGGCAGCGGCGGGCGCAGTCTTTTGCGAGCGATCCATGCAGCCCCGTTGCGCGCTGCCTTCCGCAATTCCCAAGTCCACCAGGGCTGCTCAAAAGCCCGCAGCCGGAGTCATTCTGGGGCGTCTGCACCGCACAATCCCGACACCTCCCCAGAGGAGATGCTTTCCGGCGCTGCGCGCAGGGCAGGCAACTGCGCTCAGCATGACTATCTTAGACACTTGGCGAACGAACCACTCAGCATGAGCGGAGGCTTGTGACCACAAAAACACGACTTGTGCGAGGCCCTGCAATTCCCCAAAAACGACTTGACATGGGGGGCACCATCTGCTAGTCTTGCAATCGATTTCGCACATCGCCCTCCCTACGTTCTCGTATTCTTGTTCCACTGCTCTACCCCCATGCAGAAGTCATAAGCGCCAAAGCTCCGTCTGCGTCGTACCGACCAAGCCGCCTGCGCCGTACCCCACCCACACAAGGAGAAAAGAGATGAACACAAGCAGGATCAGCCGTCGCCGCTTTTTGGCTGTCTCGGCGGCAGCAAGCATGACCGCGTTAGCCGCTTGCGCCGCGCCGATTGCGCCGCAGGCCGGCAGCAGCGGCGCGGCTGCGCCCTCCACCGAGCGGATTACCATCTCCCACTGGATCTACTCGACGTTGACGATGGACAAGACCACCCTCCAGCGCGTGCCGGTGGACACCAAAGAGAACGTCATCACCTATTTTGACTGGAATGCCGAGGCCTTCCGCGCCGAAAACCCCGATATTGACCTCAAGCTGGAGACGTTGCCCCACGACCAGACCTGGTTTGCCAAGCTAGACGCTTCGTTGGTGGCGGGCACACCACCGGATGTGGTGCAAGGGCCGGTCTCCGAGGCAGCCAAGTATGTCGCGCTGGGCGCGCTTTCGCCCATCAACGACTACATTGACCCGGCAATCGTTGCGGACTTGCACCCGGCAGTCGCCGCCGAAACCAGCTTCGACGGGATGCAGTACCTTTGGCCCTGGCGTCTCTCCTTCGGCGGCGGGATTGCCATCAACGCCACCATGTGGGAGCAAAACGGCGTCGCCGATTTGCTGCCCAGCGGTCCGGACCGGCGCTGGGAGATGGATACGTTCTTGGAAGCCGCCAAAGCCAACACCACCAATGGGGTTTACGGCACGGTCTGGTGCACCGACATTCACTACCACATCACCCAATTCATGTACGGTTTCGGGGCGCGGCTCTTCAACGAGGATGAAACCGCCATCGCCCTCAACAGCCCCGAAGGCGTGGAGGGACTGCAATGGTTGGTGGATTGCGAGCAAGTGCATAAGGTTGCCGTGCCCGGCGGCGCCATTCGCAAAGCCGCGGAAGCGGACCAACTCTTTACCGAGGGCAAATCAGCCACCTATCCGTCACAAGGTTCGGGCAAGACCCCGCCGCAATTCGAGAATCGCGAGGACTTCCGCTGGTATTGGGCGCCGCCGCCCAACGTGCCGGGCAAAGAGCCGGCTGTGATGACCAACATCCACGGGCACTATGTCTTTCAACAGCGCGACGCAAACCGCACCAAAGCTGCGCACAAATGGGCGCAATTCTTGGTGCGTCCCGAATCACTCAAGGTCTCGCTCGACTCGTTCGGGATGCCGCCCGCGCTCCAATCGCTGTGGCCCACGATTGTAGATGAGAACATGCGCGTCGGCTTGCAATTCACCAACATCATGTCTACCTTCGGACGGCGCGCCAGCGCGGCTGCCATCACCTTCACGCTCGCCCCGCGCATGCTGGAGGCCGCGCTCAGCCTGCAACTGACGCCGCAACAGGCGCTGGACGAGTTTGCCGTCGAGGGCAACAAGTTGATCCAGGAAGCCTTGGCGGGGTAGTCGCTCGCCATCTTGCCATCCCGGAAGCTCTTGGCTTCCGGGATGGCGGTCCCATCGCTCCCCGTCCGGCTCGGCAGCGAGCCGGTGCCATGCCACCGTGAAGGAGACGTGATGTCCAGCGTGTTGCTCACTCGCCGTCGGCGCAAAGCAGCTTGGGGCTACTTCTTCATCTTGCCCAGCCTGTTGACCTTTGCGCTCTTCTCGCTCTATCCCATGATTGACTCGATTGTCCTGAGCTTCCAGCGCCTGCGGCTGAGCGGGCGCGAATGGGTGGGGTTGGGCAATTACGAAAAGTTGTTCAACGAGAGCGCCTTCTTCATCATGGTGAACAACACCTTCCTCTACGTGCTCTTGATCGTGCCAGTGGGGGTGTTGATCTCGTTGACCCTGTCGGCGTTGATCTACCGGCTGCCTGCGGTAATGCAGACCTTCTTCAAATCGGCCTTCTACCTGCCCGTCGTGACGTCGGGGGTAGTCCTCAGCATGGTCTGGCTCTATCTGTACGACCCGGCTTTCGGCTTGCTCAATTTTTTGCTGGGCAAACTGGGTATCCCTCCTGTCCTCTGGTTGGCGGACCCGCGCTTTAGTCTCTTGAGTCTGGTCATCATGTACCACTCGTCCCACTGGGGCGGCTCCATCATCCTCTTGACGGCGTCAATGGGCGGGATTCCGAAGGAGCTGTATGAGGCTGCGGCGATCGAGGGAGCGTCTATTGTGCGCCAGACCTTGTCCATCACCATCCCGTTGCTCAAGCCCGCCATCACCTACGTGTCCATTTTGGGGACGGTCGCCTCGTTGCAAATTTTCACCGAAATCTTCGTGATGACGCGCGGCGGCCCAAACTTTGCCACCACCAACCTGGTCTACTCCATTTACGAATACGGCTTCATCCGCTTCGATTTTGGCCGCGCGTCTGCCGTGGCAGTGTTGTTGCTGGTCATCACCATGATCCTAGCCATTGCCCAATTTCGCATCCTGCGCACCAACGTCGAGTACTAGGAAGAGCAAAAGGGACGCGCCATGTCTGTCACTGTGCAACCCTTCCCGCGGCGCAAACGTACTCCCGTGAATGCCTTTGTGCGTGCGTGGAAAGAGGCCACACCCGGTGAGCGCCTCTTTTTCGCGATAGCCTATCTGGTGCTGGGCAGCTGGGCGGTGGTGAGTCTCTTCCCGCTCTACTGGATGGTGACCACCGCGCTCAAGCCCCCCTCCATCGTCATGAGTCTGCCACCGGAATGGATTCCCACCAACGTCTCGCTCAACAACTTCCGCGAGGCCTTTGCCAACTCCCCGGTCGGGCGCTGGACCTTCAACAGCTTCCTGGTGGCGCTCCTGGTCACCGGCTTCCAATTGCTCTTCGCCTCCATGGCAGGCTACGGTTTTGCCAAGAAGCAATTTCCGGGCCGCGAGATCATCTTCTGGATTTACGTCAGTTCCATGATGATCCCCGGCTTTGCGCTGATCGTACCGCTCTTTACGCTGATGACTCGCTTCGGGCTGGTCAACGAATATCTGGGCATCATTGCGCCGGGGCTGTCCGCGCCCTTCGGCGTCTTTCTCATGCGCCAATTCATCCAGACGTTGCCCAGCGAGTTGATCGAAGCCGCCACCATTGACGGGTGCAGCGAGCTGGGGGTCTTCACCCATATCATCCTGCCCCTTTCCAAACCGGGCCTGGCGACCCTGGGCATCTTCGTCTTTATGGGACAATGGAATGCCTTTTTGTGGCCGTTGATTATTGTCAACTCCACAGAAATGATGACGCTCACGGTGGGCTTCTCACTCTTGGCGACCCGCGAGTTGCGCGTCAATTACGGCGCGCTCATGGCGGCTGCGACCTATATGGCGTCGGCCCAAGTGATTGTCTTTTTCTTGTTCCAGCGTTACTTTGTGCAAGGCATCACCGTCGGCGGCTTAAAGGGCTAGTCTGCCCGGCCCGCCCTCATGATTCCCGCCTCTCCATCCATCCAAACCACTCTCTCCCAAACAACTAGCGAGGAACTGCAATGACATTCGCGTATGCCGGGGTGCAATATCGCCCCACCGTTACCGGACGGCGCGGGATGGTCTCGTCGGCCCATCCGCTGGCTTCGGTCGCCGGATTACGCACCCTGATGGAAGGCGGCAACGCCATTGACGCGGCGGTCGCCGTCGCCTCTACCTTAGGGGCTGTGGAGATGGGGCTATCGGGGATCGGCGGCGTCGGGTGGATGCAAATCTACCACGCCAAAAGCCGGACTCACATCTGTTTGGATTATCAAGGCTGGAGTCCCTATGCCGCGGAGCGCAGCGTTTTCACGGGACCAGAGCAGATGCTGCGCGGCGTGAAGTCGGTGATGACACCCGGCGCGCCGGCAGGCTGGTTGGCTGCGCTGGAGCGCTTCGGCACCATGGACCGCGCCGCGGTCTTCAAGCATGTCATTGACATCTGCGAGCAGGGTCACCCGGTCACCGTTCACGCCGCCAACATTGTCAACACCTACGAGTCCTGGCTGCGCCCTTATCCCTCCTCGATGGCCTGTTTCTTTCCCAACGGCGCGCCCATGCGCCCAGGTCAAATCCACAAACAGCCGGATTTGGCGAAGACTTTCCGCACGCTGGTGGAAGGGGGGCACGACGCCTTTTATCGGGGCGAAATTGCCGAGAAGATTGTCCGCTTTGTGCAAGCCGAGGGAGGATTGCTCACCCTGCGCGATCTGGCGGATTTGACGGTGGACTGGGTCGCGCCGCTGGGCATCCGCTATCGCGAGTATGAAGTCTTCGGCCCGCCCGCGCCCTCCAGCGCCGTGCAATGGCTCCAGACGCTCAAACTGCTGGAAGGCTATGATCTGCGCAGCATGGGGCACAACTCGGTGGAGCATCTGCACACGTTGATCGAAGCCGAAAAGCTAGCCATCGCCGACCGCGTGCATTACAACGTGCGCCCAGGCGTCGCCCTGGAGGAACTGCTCCGCGACGACTATTGCGCGGCGCGCCGCGCGTTGATTGACCCGGCGCGCGCGGCGCGTGTCCTGGGCGCGCGCTATGCCACCACCATGGAGGTGAGCTTCGTCAAGCCGGGCGAATTGCAGGGCATGCGCGAAAGCACCACCCATTTCAACGTGGTGGATGCCGAGGGCAACGCGGTCTCCGCGACGCAGAGTCTGGGCGGCTTCGGCTGCGGCGTGGTCGTGCCCGATACCGGCATTCTGCTCAACGACTTCATCTATTGGTTCGACCTGGATGCGGACAGCCCCAACGTGGTGGGGCCGCGCAAGAAGAACGAGATGTGTCTCTCACCGGGCATGATCTTCCGCGGGGGCAAGCCCTTTGCGCTCATGGGCACGCCCGGCAGCCACGGCATCATGGAGACCACCCCCCAGTTTATGTCCAACGTGATGGACTTTGAGATGGCGGTGCAAGCGGCTATCGAAGCCCCGCGCGTGCGCCCTGCCGAGGGCAACCGCATCATGGCGGAAGGGCGCATCCCCGCTGCCGTGCTGGATGGGCTGCGCGCCCGCGGTCACTTGGTGGACGTGCTGCCCGACTTTACCATGGCTGTGGGCGGCGCGCAGGGGATCATGATTGACCCTGACAGCGGGGCCTATAGCGGCGGCGCCGACCCGCGCCGCGACGGCTACGCCATCGGTTGGTAAGACGCACGCGCCCGAGTTCGCCCATCCAGGCTTCACCTACCGAGGAAAGCGAAGGCCCTCATGCCCATCGGCAGCATCCGCCACGACTTCCCCATGTTAGCCGATACTACCTACTTCAACTGCGGCGGCATCGCGCCGCTTTCCACCCAGGTCGCCGCGGAGTTGCTGCGCGTGCCCCTGAACTACATCGCCGAGGGGCCGGCTAAGATGCTGGCGCGCGATGACGCCTTCTTGGGTGTGGAGCGGGCGCGCACCAAGCTGGCGGCCTTCATCGGCGCCGACGCCGACGAAATCGCCTTCACCACCCAGTTCTCTACCGCAGTCAACATCATCGTGGAAGGCATCCGCTGGCAAGCGGGCGACGAGATCATCGTCACCGACCAAGAGCACCCGGCAATGCTCATTCCCTTGATGAATGCCGTGCGCCGCCACGACCTCAAGGTCCACCGCGTGCCGGTGAGCCACGACCCCGACGCCATGCTCACCTACTTCGCGATGCGGCTCAACCCGCGCACGCGCTTGGTAGCGGTCAGCCACGTCACCACCGACAGCGGGACTATCGTCCCGGTGGCGGAGATGACGCGTCTTGCCAAGGCCCAGGGCAGCTATGTCTTTGTGGACGGCGCCCACTCCGCCGGGCAATTCCCCCTAGATGTGCACGCGCTGGGCTGTGATGCTTACGGCTTGGTGGGCTACAAATGGCTGCTGGGTCCCTATCCGTCGGCAGCGCTCTACATCAGCCGGGACATGCTGGATCGCATCGAGGTCACCTGGTGCGGCAGTAACATGACCAAACAGGGCAGCGTGACCATGGGGCCGGAAGACCTGATCTGGATTGACGGTGCGCGGCGCTTC
>CAKZVN010000330.1 GCA_937922105.1 uncultured Litorilinea sp. | reverse complement strand
ATCATCTCGTAGTGGTGCTTGGCGTTGTTGAGCAGGTTGACGTTGGTGACGAACTGCACTTTGGTCGGCGTGGGCATGTGAGTGGCGCCGGTGAAGACCTTGCGCCCGTACTTGGGGGTCTCCACAATCAGCGGGCGCTCGGAATGATTCCAGTAGGCCGGTTCCTCGTCTTTGGTATAGCCGTGGGCGTGGATGTCGCGACCGTGGGCTGTGGGGTCCAAGTTCATGTCGAAGGGGTCTTCTGCGACCCAGCCCTTGAAGCCCGGTCCGGTCTTGGGCGACCCCTGAAAGAGCGCAGCCTTGTAGTTGCCGGCCCAGGTATAGCAGCCCGCGCCGGGCCGCCCGATGTTGCCCGTGAGCATCATGGGCAGAAACTGTGCCCGGTTCGCCAACGTGGCATGGAACCAGTGATTGATGCCCTCGCCGATATGCAGCGCCACCGGGTCCAGCGTAGCAATATCCAGGGCTAGCTGTTCGATCAGATGCTTGGGGGCATTGGTGATCTCCGCGACGGTGTCCAGATCATAGTCGCGCAGGTGCTCCACATGCATGGTCCACAGGGTCATTACCTCCACCTCGTTGCCGTCCACCAGACGCACCGTGCCGCTCCAGTCCAGCACCGGGTCAATTCCCTTAGCGTCCAGCCTGTCGCCCACATCGTCGCGGGTGAGGGGCACGAGTTGACCGGTGCGCGCATCGCGCACCACATAGTCGCCCAAGCGGGCATACTGCTCCGCGGTCAAGCCCTGTTCGGCAAAGCTGGGGCCGGCGGGGTCGAGACCGGGCCGGTAGTCCGGGAAGACATCTGCCGCGCGCAGACGCTTGAGCGTGTCTAGGCGCACCAGCAGCGGGAAGTCGGTGAAACGCTTGACAAAGTCGGCGTTGTAGCGGTTGTTGTCCATCAACCAACGGGTAATGCCCAGAAAGAGCGCCGTGTCCGTGGCAGGGCGGATGGGAATCCAGTAGTCCGACTTGGTGGCGGGCGGCGAATACTCCGGCGTGATGGTGACAATCTTGGCCCCGCGCTCCATGACCTCCACAAAAAAGTGGGACTCGGCCATTTTGTTCTCGACCAAATTCTTGCCGCACTGGATATGCAACCGCGAGTTACGCAGGTCATTGAAGTCTTCATCGGAAGTCTGAAGACCGGTGACAAAGGGATGACCCGGCGCCTGGTCGCCATGCCAAGTGTAGTTGGACCAGGTGCGCCCGCCTTTGGCTTCCGCCGGCGCCACCCCGCGCACATGCACATCCAGCAAAGCTAAGCCGTTGGCAAAGCGATACATGCCGTACTTGCCGATGACGCCCAACAGCCCCATCCCGCCGCGACACTTGAAGGTGCGCGTGCCCGCGCCGCCCATGGCTGCGATCATCTCTTCAGGGTAACCCTGGCGGCGCAGCAACTCCACACCTTCCTGGGAGGAGTAGCGCTTGGCAATCGCGACCATGCCCTTTGCGATGTAGCGATATGCCGTTTCCCAGCTCACAGGCAGTAGTTCGTCCAGGCCGCGCGCAGTGAACTTGTATTTCGCCTGGTTTTCCGGCGTGAGCAGCGGAAAACCGTCGTCGGCCCAGGCTTGCCAGCCCTTGCGCATGAGCGGCCCCTTGAGCCGGTGCGGCCCATAGATACGCCGGTGGAACGTCTGCCCTTTCTTACAGCCGCGCGGGTTCCAATGCGCGGTGGCTTTGTTGCCGTAGAGGTCCCCGTAACGGTCTACGTCATAGTTGGTCTCGGCGCGCAACATGACGCCGTTGCGGACAAAGGCGCGCATCCGGCACGCGTGCGTGTCGTTGGGCGAACAGACATAGGTGAAGGTGGAGTCATAGCGATATTGGTCGCGGTAGATTTGCTCCCAGTCACGGTTGGGATAAGCCGCCAGCGGGTTCGCCACATTGACCGGCTGCAAGGCCTGGAGCGCCGGCGTCGCGCCCAAAAGCGCCAGGCCAAGGGCCGAGCCGCCGGAGAGCTTGAGGAAATCACGACGGGACAGCACGGGCATAGGATTACCTCCGAATGGGCAAAGCTCGAATGGTCGCCAGCAGGTCGGTCACACGCGCCTGCACCCGCCGGCTGCGGATGAGACGCAGATCGTTGACGGACAAATCTGCGCGCAAGATGGGAAGGTCGGGAACCTGGGCGAGCAACGGCCCCAAGTCCTCGGCAGGATCGGCGCCGCTGCTCAAGACAATCACCAAATCGGGCCGACACTGGTGCAGCTGGGGCAGAGCCGCCGTGACGGTCGCTGCGACGCCGACGATACTGACCGCCGGGGAATGGCCCAGCAGTTCGGTGACCGATTCGGCAAAGAGCGAATCGCCCACAATAAAGACCCGATGCACCGTCGCCGCGCTCATGGCAACACCCCCTGATTGGTCTCACCCCCAGGATAGGCAAGCGCGCCTGCGCGCGCCATCCCTCACTGGGGATGCGCGCGCATGAAAAAAGAGCGATCTTGACGATCACTCTGTGGCAGGAAGAACTAGGTCTATCGTCGGGTAGGGTTAGAGCAACCCCTGGTGGCGGGCGCGGTTAACTGCGGCGCGCCGGTTGACCGCGTGGAGTTTGGCGAGGATATTGCGCACATGGCTCTTGACCGTGTGGACGCTCAGGGAGAGCCGGTCGGCAATC
Organism: uncultured Litorilinea sp.; assembly: GCA_937922105.1. GTDB lineage: Bacteria > Chloroflexota > Anaerolineae > Caldilineales > Caldilineaceae > QEUY01. The sequence continues at coordinate 4,801 of CAKZVN010000330.1, read as the reverse complement.
TCGCGGTCGGAGGCGTTTTGGGCAATCAGTTCGAGGACTTCGCGCTCGCGCGCGGTCAAGCTATCGGCTGCCGCCGGGGAGCCGGCGGGCGTCTCCTCTGCGGGGAGCCGCGCCGCCATGCGGCTGAATTCCTCTATCAGGCGGCTCGCCAGCTTGGGCGGCAGGATCGCCTCCCCCGCCAGCGCTGCGCGTATCCCGCGCAAAAATTCCACCGAGTTGGTGCTCTTGAGCAAATAGCCGTCGGCCCCCGCCTTCACCGCCTCAAAGAGCTTCTCGTCCTCGTCATGGATGGTCAACATGACAATGCGGAGACCGGCTAAATCCGGCGTAGCGCGCAGGAGCCGTGTGGCTTCCAGACCGTTGCACACCGGCATGGAGATGTCCATAATCACCAGATCGGGGCGCAACCGGCGCGCCAGTTGCAGCGCCTCGAAGCCATCGCCGGCCTGTCCCACCACGGTCAAGTCGGGTTGGGCGTCAATCAAGCCTGCCAGCCCGGCGCGAAACAGTTCGTGGTCGTCCGCCAAGACCACACGCTTGCGGCTCATGCGGCCTCCTGAGCGGGAGCTTCACGCCGCGCGGGCAAGGGATAACGCACGCAGATTTGCGTCCCGGCTCCCGGCTGCGCTCGGATAGACAACTCCCCGCCGCTGCGCTCGGCGCGTGCGCGCATGATGGCAAGGCCCAGATGCTCGCTCTCGTCCACCGCGCCGGGGTCAAAGCCGCATCCGTCGTCACGGACGGTAAACAGCAGCTGGTCATCTTCCTGGGCGACGATGACCTCCACTCGACCGGCTTGGGCATGGCGCCACGCGTTGACCAGCGCCTCGCGCACGATGTGCAGCACCTGCTGCTGCACAACCGCCGAGAGCACGGGCAACGACGCCACGCGCATCTCCAGCGCAACAGCCAACCCGGTGGCATCCATCACCTCGTCAATGCAGGCTGCCAGCCGGTCGGCAAAGCCCTCGTCCTTGCCTTCGGGCAGGCGCAGCCCGGTGAGCGCCGCACGCACTTGGGCGTAGGCGCGCGTTGTCGCGCCGCGCATCTGGGCCAATTCCTCGGCGGCGGCCTCCGCTTCCCCTGCCGCAATCAGTTCGTGCAGCCGGTCCACCTTCAAGTTCAGAAAACTCAGCGTTTGCGCCAAATTGTCGTGCAAATCGGCGGCAAGACGGGCGCGCTCGGCCTGGACGGCGCTCTCCTGGGCCTGTTGGCGCCCTGCTTCCACCAAGCGCGCGTTGACAATCGCGACCGCAGCCGCGTTGGCGAGGAGCGTGAACGCGGCTTGCTCCTGGTCATCGAAGTCAATCTCTTGGGGTCGCACCACACAGAGCGCGCCCAGCGTCGCGCCCCCGGCGCGCAGCGGGGTCGCCACACACTGATTGCCGGGGAGACGGCGCAAAAAGCCACATCCGGCGCATGCGGTCTCCGCCACCACCGTGCGGCCCGCGCCGATCACCTGGCGCGGGAGGTCGGCGTCCACCGACTGGCGCAGGGTCAGGTCGGTCTGCCCCTCACCGCTGCCCGCGGCCAAGCGTAGCACACCGGCGCGCTCGTCCAGTAGACAGAGCGCAGCCGCACGCCCTCCCATCAAGGCACACGCGCGGTCGGTGACCGAATCGAGCAGCCGGCTCAGCTCCAGCTGGGCGGCGATCTCCTGGCTAAACTCAAAGGCCGTGTTCAACTCACGCGTGCGTTGCTGGACGCGCGCCTCCAACTGACGGTGGCTTGCCAAGACCTCGACGCGCATCCTCTCCAGCGCGTGCGCCAGGCGGCTAAACTCGGCGACGGCAAGGCGCGGGATAGGCGCGGTCAAATCGCCCGCCGCCATGTCGCGCGCCGCTTGGTCCAGCGCAACCAGGGGGATAACGAGTCGCCGTTGCGTCACCCGATAGGCAGCCGCCAGCAAAAGCAGCGCCAGCACCAGAAAAGTGCCCTGGATGAGTTGCAAGCGATAGACCTTGGCTTGGGCTAGCTCCGCCAAACGGCTCACCGCGACATCCAATGCCGCCACCAACTCCAACGCCGCGCCGGTCAGCGCCGCCGTCGCCGAGTCCGGCGCCGCGTCGCCAGCCACCGGTGACGCAGCACGCGGTTGCGTAAGCAGGCGATCAAAGCGTTGCCAGACCTCGTCCACCGCCGCCAATTGGCGCCGCAGCAACGGGTCCGCCGCCGCGGGCAACGCAACCGTGCGCCCCTCGGCGTCCACGACTTCGCCCCCCCACTGCAAGGCGCGCAACGTCTGGGCGAAGCGCGCACGCGCCTGCGCCAGCGCCGCATCGTCGCGGCGGGTGAGCGCCAACCAAGTCATCTGCTGGGAGAGCATGCGCTGGCGGCCCGCCAGGTTGACGGCTAGCGCATCTTGGCGCTGGGTCTCGAGCGCGAGAAAGGTAATGGTCACCGAGGCGACCACCAGCCCCAGAAATGCGCCAAAGAGCAGCCACAAATGGCTGCGCAACGAATTCCGTTCCGCAAACATAAGCGCAAATCAGCCGGTCGAATCCTGGGCAGAGGAAGCGCCCCAGCTTCACAGGTTGCCGGACGCTCGACCGCGAGATAGAAGGCGTTGGTCTTGCTCCGAATTCTACCACGCAAAATCACTCTGCCCCATATCCGGCGTCCGTCGCGTTTGACCGCCCCTTCCCTCACCGCTATAGTATGCTCTATACGGCACGACGTCCGCGCCGTTGCCACATCCGCCTGCCGCATCACCCGGCCCAGGTGAGGAAGCCCAGATGATCCCGCTCAAGGATACGGTCCAGGCTCGCTCCTTCCCGTTTGTCAATTGGATGTTGATCAGTGCCAATGTGCTGGTATTTTTCTGGGTGCTCTCGGCGGGCAGTCACGCCGAGGCGTTGGTCACCGCGCTGGGGGTCGTTCCGGCGCGGTTGCTGAGTCGGCCCAGCCTGGGAGAAGCCGGCACGCTGATCAGCGGCATGTTTCTTCATGGCGGCTGGATGCATCTCTTCAGCAACATGCTGGCGCTCTATATCTTCGGCGACAACGTAGAAGACCGCATGGGGTCCGGGCGCTACTTGGTCTTCTATGTCCTGTGCGGGCTAGCCGCCGCGTTGGCTCATATCTTCTTCAATGCCGGCTCCACCATTCCCGCCATCGGCGCCAGCGGCGCGATCAGCGGCGTGTTGGGCGCCTATCTGCTGCTCTACCCCACCGCGCGCGTCATCACCCTCATCCCGATTCTGTTCCTGCCCTGGATCGTGGAAATCCCGGCAGTGTTTTACCTGGGGGTGTGGTTTGCCTCACAGTTGCTCAATGCCACCTTCAGCACCTTGAGCGGCGTGCAAGCCCTGGGCGGCGTGGCGTGGTGGGCACATGTGGGCGGCTTTGTGGCGGGAATCGTGCTCGTGCGCCTGTTCCTGGTGAACCGTCCGGCGCGGCGCCGGTATTATGACGAATACTATCCGTGGTGAGTTGAGCCGTCTCAGCATCCTTCCAGGAGCTTCACTATGGACTTTTTCTCGCTGCTCTGGATTTTTCTGATCATCTCGTCCTTACAGCCGGTCATCCGCCAGAGAATGTTGGAGGCTGAGCGCCTGCGCGCGCTCGGACGGCTGGAACGCGAGCGCAAGAGCCGGGTGATCGCCCTCATCCATCGCCAGGAGACCATGGGCTTTCTCGGCTTTCCGCTCTTTCGCTACATTGACATCAACGACTCGGAAGCCATCTTGCGCGCCATCAAGATGACCGACAATGATGTGCCCATTGACCTGATCGTGCATACGCCCGGCGGGTTGGTGTTGGCTGCCGAACAGATCGCCCACGCCCTGCGCCGCCATCCCGCCAAAGTGACCGTCATCGTGCCCCACTACGCCATGTCCGGCGGCACGCTCATTGCCCTCGCCGCGGACGAGATCGTGATGGATGAAAATGCCGTGCTCGGTCCGGTTGACCCGCAACTCGGTCAACAACCGGCAGCCTCCATCCTCAAGGTGCTGGAGCGCAAGTCCATTGACCAGATTGACGACGAAACGCTGATTTTGGCCGATATCGCGGAAAAAGCCATCCGCCAGGTGAAAGCAACCGTGGTGGAGTTGCTCAAGGACAAAATGGCTGCCGAGCAAGCCGAACAGGTCGCCACGACCCTGGCAACCGGGGTATTCACCCACGACTACCCCATCACCGTCCACGAAGCGCGTGCGCTCGGCCTGCCCATCAATACCCAGCCGCCGGAACTCGTCTACGAGATCATGGCACTCTATCCGCAGACCGCACAACGGCGCCCTTCCGTCGAATACATCCCCGCCCCTCGCTCGCGACCGGCAATCGCGGGCAAGCACGAAGGAAGCTAAGCCTACACGCAGTCGGTTCGCGCGCCGCAGGAGACCGCCGGACGCTAAACCGCCCGGCTACCCACAATCCCTGCGCCAAGCAAGCTAGCCCTCTCTTAAGTTCCCTTGAGAGGGCGTGGCAGCGTAGCCTCAGCGGCTTCAGCCCTGGGCGGCTCTCGACACAATCAGGGTGGGCGACCCGAACGGCCTGCCCACCCTCCGTAGACCCATCTACGCCCCTCATCCCGGCGCCAGGTTCAGTCCACCACTGCTTGGTAAGCCAACACGCGGAAGTCATTGGGCAGCGGGTCGAAGCCCATCATGTCCTGGGTCATCAACACGCCCACCAACTCCTCGACAGGGTCCACCCAGTAATAAGTATGCGCCGCGCCACTCCAGCCGAACTCGCCCACGCTGCCCGGCATCTCCGACTCGGCGACATTGCGCAAGACGCGCGACCCCAGCCCAAAGCCATAGCCGGCGAGGGGCACGAGCGGTGTGATCATGAGCGG
>CAKZVN010000329.1 GCA_937922105.1 uncultured Litorilinea sp. | reverse complement strand
GGTGTGGCTCTCTTACTATATTCCCGGCGGCGCGCCGCGTACCCCCAGCGAGACCAACCGTGAGCAGGGCCGCGACTTGACCACGGCGCTGCGCGACGGCGACTTTATGCGCTATCTGGCGGGGGTGGGGATCATTACGCTGGTGACCGTGCCGCTGGGGTCTTTTCTGCCGCTCTTTATGCGCGACCAAGTGGGCCTAAGTGAGAGCGCAGTGGTCTGGTTGCAGACCGGCTCACTGGCAGGGACGTTGGCGTCCAGCTACCTCTGGGGCTGGGCGTCGGACCGCTACGGCAGCATCCCGGTGACACTCTACGGCCTGGGCTTGCGGATTCTCTTGCCGCTGCTGTGGATGTTCATGCCGCGCGAAAGCGACGTCAGCCTCTATGTGGCGTGGGGGATTGCGTTTTTGCAAGGCGTGGCAGATATGGGCTGGGGCATCGGCTCCGGGCGCTTGCTCTATGTGTCGGTCGTCCCGCCGGACAAGCGCACCGATTACATGGCGCTTTACTATGCGTTCACCAGCATCGTGGGTGGCGCCAGCCAGCTGGGCGGCGGCTTTTTGCTGGAATGGTCGCAGAATTTGCACGGCACGCTGTGGGGAATTCAACTGGACCCCTTCATGCCGCTCTTCGCTGCCAACTTGACGCTGCCCATCCTCAGCCTCTTGCTCATGCGCAGCATCCGCGAGGAGCGCGGTCTGGGTGCAAGCCAGTTTGCCGGAATCTTTTTGCGCGGCAATCCGTTCTTGGCGATGAGTTCGCTGATTCGCTTTCACCTGGCGCGCGACGAGCACAGCACGGTGTTGATGACCGAGCGGCTGGGCCAAGCCAAGAGTCCGCTCACCGTGGACGAGTTGCTGGAGGCGCTGGAGGACCCGCGCTTTAATGTGCGCTTTGAGGCGATTGTCTCGATTGCGCGGATGCCGCCTGACCCGCGGCTGCGCGAGGCGCTGGTACAGATTCTGGAGGGCAGCGAGTTAGCGTTGACGGTGGTGGCGGCGTGGGCGCTGGGCCGCTTGGGCGACCCGGAGGCGATTGCCCCCCTGCGCCGCGGCTTGGATTCGGACTATCGCTCGGTGCGCGCCCACTGCGCGCGGGCGTTGGGCGCGCTGCGTGCCGTGGAGGTTGCGCCGCTCCTGATGGAGCGGTTGGCCCACGAGACGGACCGCGGCTTGCAAATGGCCTACGCGTCGGCCCTGGGCAATTTGCAGGCAGTGGAAGCGACAGCGCTGGTGCTCGATCTCTGGTCGCGTATGGAAAACAAGGGCGCGCGATTGGAGTTGGCTTTGACCCTGGCGCGTTTGATCGGCGACGAGCATCACTTTATCCGGTTGGTGCGCCAGGCGCGCGCCGATCTGGGCACCGCCGCGGCCCAGGAAGTGACGGCTCTGCGGCGGCGCCTGGACCGGCGCACACTGCCGGCTGCTCTCTTTACCGAGTTGGACGCGTGCGAGGCTGCCGTGGCGCGCGGGGAACTGGACGAGGGGAGCCGCCGATTGGCAGCCGCCTTGCGCCGTTTGCCGCCCCACGCCGGTACAACTGCCACCATGCAGATTTTGGCAGCGTGTGCCGACCGGTTGGACGCGGACGGCGCAGCCGAGCACGACGTGCTTCTGTTGGCGCTGCACGGCTTGGCTGCCGGCTGCGTTCCTCACCCTATCACCCACTAGAAGCGGACCGGACCCGTGCCGAATCGTCGCCAGATCATCCTGTCGCTCTACCTGCCCACGTTGATTCTTTCCTTCGCCGCGGGGATGATGATCCCGATTACGCCCCTCTATGCGCGCTCGTTCGAGATCTCCTACAGCTTGGTCGGCGTGGTCTTGGCGGCACAGGGCATCGGGAACATGCTGGGCGATGTCCCGGCGGGGATGCTCTTGAGCAAGATCGGGCACAAGTGGTCCATGTTGGCTGGGGTGGGGACGCTGGCGCTGGCGATGTTGGCGATGGGCTGGGCGCAGTCGGTGCCGGAGTTGGTGACCTATGGGCTGGTAGGCGGTGTAGGCAATGCGCTGTGGAATATCTCGCGCCATGCCTATATGACCGACCTGATCGCGATCGAGCACCGGGGCCGCGCCACCGCCACCTTCGGCGGCATCAACCGCATCGGTACCTTTCTCGGCCCTGCGTTGGGCGGCGCGTTGGGCGCGACCTATGGCTTGCGCTTCCCGTTCATGGTCTTTGCCGGGATCGCGCTGACCGCGCTGGTGTTGTCGGCGCTGTTTGTCAACGAGAGGGTGGCGGTGCGTGTCTCGCGCGGGGGGCTGCGCGGGCATACCAGCCATCTGGTCGCTGTGGCGCGCACACATTTCCGCATTCTCAGCACTGCGGGGGTGGGGCAACTGTTGGCGCAGATGATTCGCGCTGGGCGGACTTCGCTGATCCCACTGTATGCGGCGGATGTAATCGGGCTGGACCTGCAATCCATCGGGCTGATCGTGACGCTTTCGGCAGCCATTGACATGGCAATGTTCTACCCGGCAGGGATGATCATGGACCGCTTCGGGCGCAAGTATGCGTCGGTGCCCAGCTTTTTGATCCAGGGGATCGGCATGGCGCTGATTCCGTTGTCCTCCACCTTCGGTGGGCTGTTGTTGGCGACGTTGGTCATCGGCTTCGGCAACGGCATCGGTTCAGGGACCATGTTGACGCTGGGGTCGGATTTGGCCCCGAAGGATTCGATGGGCGAGTTTTTGGGGCTGTGGCGTTTGATCGGCGATTCGGGCAGCACTGGCGCGCCGATGGTGGTGGGCGGGATTGCGGATTTGGTGGGGTTGTCTATGGCGACGCTGGTGATGGCGGGGGTAGGCTTTGCCGCAGCCGGGGTCTTGGCGCGGCTGGTGCCGGAGACGTTGGACCGGCGACCGGCGCGCATGAAGGTGGTTTAGGCGAGGAGCGAACAGAGGGGCAAGGAAGGCGGTCCGGCATGACGACGAGCGGCGCGCTCTATCGGCAAGCAGGGGTGGATATCGACGCGGGCAACCGCGCCGTGGAGTTGATGAAACCGGCGATCCAGGCGACCTATACGCCCAATGTCTTGGCGGACGTGGGGAGCTTCGGCGGTCTCTATGCGTTGAACGACTTGCCTGCCGGGCCGGTGCTGGTCGCCTCGACCGACGGCGTGGGCACGAAGGTCAAGCTGGCTGCGGAACTGGGCGCTTGGCGCGGCCTGGGGCATGACATTGTCAATCACTGCGTCAACGATATCTTGGTGCAAAACGCGCGCCCGCTCTTTTTCCTGGACTATGTGGCGGCGGGCAAGCTGGAGCCGGAGACGGTGGCGCAGGTGGTGGTCGGGATTGCGGAGGCGTGCCGGGCTACTGGCTGCGCGCTGCTGGGCGGTGAGACCGCAGAGATGCCCGGCGTCTATGCGCCCGGCGCGCTGGATTTGGTGGGCACGGTGGTGGGGCTGGTGGCGCGTGAGGCGCTTTTGCCGCGACCCCATGAGATGCTGGCGGGCGATCTCCTCATCGGGCTGCCCAGCAGCGGGCCGCACACCAACGGCTACTCGCTGATCCGCCGCATCGTAGCAGGGCGCAACCTGGACGAAGCGATTGACTACACGGCGGACGGCACGGCAGTGAGCTTGGGCCAAGCCTTGCTCGCGCCCCACCGCGCCTATTTGCGCGAACTGGACACCCTGGCAGCGGCGGGGATTGGGGTGCGTGGGTTGGCGCATATCACCGGCGGCGGCTTCTATGACAATGTGCCGCGCGTCTTGCCCGCGCATTTGGCCGCGCACATTGACACGCGCGCGTGGACGCCGCCGCCGCTCTTCACTGCGCTGGTGGCGTGGGGTGGCGTTTCCCGCGAAGAGGCTTATCGCGTGTGGAATATGGGGATCGGCCTGGTGTTGATCGTTGCCCGGCAGGAGGAAGCGGCACTGCGCGCGGCGCTGCCGGAGGCGGTGGTCATCGGCGAACTGGCGCCGCGCACGGGCGCGGGGGTGGTGCTGACATGACGGCGCGCTTGGTGGTGTTGATTTCAGGCAACGGCTCCAACTTGCAGGCCATTTTGGATGCCATCCGGCTGCGTGTGTTGGATGCCCAGGTGGTGCTGGTGGTCTCCAACCGGCAGGCGGCCTATGGTCTGGTGCGCGCGGCGCAGGCGGGCGTGCCCACGCGCTATCACCCGCTTAAGCCCTATCGCGACGCCGGGCGCAGCCGCACGGAGTATGACGCGGACTTGGCGCAGATTGTCGCCGCAGCCAAGCCGGACTGGGTGGTGTTGGCGGGGTGGATGCATATTCTGTCGGATGCGTTTCTGCGCCATTTCCCCTATCGCGTGGTCAATCTGCACCCAGCCTTGCCGGGACAGTTTCCCGGCGCGCACGCCATTGAGGAGGCTTTTGCCGCATTCCGGCGCGGGGAGATCAAACAGACCGGGGTGATGGTCCATCTGGTTCCTGATGAACAGGTGGACCGCGGGCCGGTGATTCTCAGCGCCGAGGTGCCGATCTATGCATCCGACACGCTGGAGACGCTGACCCAGCGCATCCATCAGACCGAGCACAAGACGCTGGTGCAGGCGCTGCAACGCCTGATCGCAGGGGACGAGTAGACGCGTGGTGGGTGCAACGCACAGTCACGCGATGGCAGCGACGCCTTTGTCCAGGGTACGCTGGAAGCGACGCCAGTTGAGATAGGCGACAAAGGGCGTGGTGAGAAAGAACGCGCCCCAGACGGTGACCAACCCGCCACCGACGGTATTCACCAGCAGCGTGCCGGCTATCGCCACAATCCAGTTGCTGGCGGTGTTGACCCGCAGCGGGAAGCGCGTGTCGCCCGTGCCGCGCAGCGCGCCGCTCTGGACGAAGGAGACGGCCCAGAAAGGCTGGATCGCGGCGATGGTACGCAGGGCCGCGCCGCCCATACCGATCACCACCGGGTCGTCAATAAAGACCGC
>CAKZVN010000328.1 GCA_937922105.1 uncultured Litorilinea sp. | reverse complement strand
GGCTTCACCCCCCTCCCCAGCGCCATGGCGCTGGGCGCGACTTGGAACCCGGAGTTAACCAACCGGGTCGGCCAAATCGTGGGCCGTGAATTGGCTGCGGTGGGGGTCAATCTGCTGCTGGGACCGGCGTTGGATGTCTTGGTGCAACCGCGCACGGATGCGGTGGGCGCGCTGGGCTTGCATCTCTTCGGCGGTGACCCGTTCTGGGTGGCGCAGATGGGGCGCGCCTATATCGCCGGGGTACACACCGGCGCACAGGGACGTGTGGCAACGGTGGCGCGTCACTTCCCCGGCGCAGGCGATGCCGACCGCCTGCCCGACCAAGAAGTGCCCACGGTGCAGCGCTCGGCCCAGGAACTCCAGCGCATCACCTTGCCGCCCTTTCTTGCGGTCACGCGCAATCCTTCCAGCATTTTGCGCGACGACGGCGACCCCGCCGCCACCGACGCCTTGATGTCGGCCCATATCCGGTACAGCGCCTATCAAGGCCCTGGCACGGGGCGCAACACGCCCCTGAGTTTGTCGCCCGAACTGCGCAATGTGCTGGCAAACGAGGGCTTTGCCGATTGGCGCGCAGCCGGTGGTCTTGTGGTCAGCAACGTTTTGGGCGCGCCCGCCATTCGCCGCCACTATGATGCCTCCTTGACCGATTTCCCCTATCGCCGCGTGGCGCTGGAAGCCTTCCTCGCGGGTCACGATATTCTCTATCTCGACCGTTTTAGCCTGGATGACCGCTGGGAAAGTGAAAAACGCAACATCAAGGAGACCATCGGCTTTTTCCAAGAACGTTATCTGCGCGACCCCGACTTCGCGGCCCAGGTAGACGCCGCCACGCGGCGCATCCTCACACTCAAACTGCGTCTGTACGGCGCACACCTCGCGCCGACACCCCAGGCGGAGACCGCAGCCGGCACTTCAGCGCCGGACAGCCGCTTGCTCATCCCGCCGGAAGTTGTCCTGGTGACTACGGCAGACTTGGCGCCGCTGCGCGGGGAAGCGCAAGCCGAGGCGCTGGCAGTGGTCACCCAAGTCGCGCGCGAGTCCTTTACCATCCTCGCCCCGGACCCCGCAACGGTCGCGGATGCCGTTGCGCCCCAGCCCAGTGATCGCCTGCTGATCATCACCGACAGCCGGCTGGGGCGCGAATGCGACGGCTGTCTGGCAGAAGCGACAGTCGGCCCCGACGACCTGGCCATGATCATCAATCGTCTCTACGGGCGCGAGGGAACGGGACAATTGGCCCCCGAACAGGTCGCCAGTTTGACCTTTGCCGACCTGGCGGAATGGCTTGCCACCGAGGCTGCGACCCCACCCGCCACAGAGAACGATACAGCGACCGTGGTCTCCCCGACACCTGACACAACCGGTGGGGAGCAGGACCCCGCCGACGGCCCGCTGCTCAACAAACAGGAAAAAACCCGGCAACTGATTGACGACGCCGACTGGATCATCTTTGCCATGCTGGATGTGGAAACAGCCGGCGCGGGCAGCGCGGTCAAACAGTTCCTCAGCAAACGAGGCGCGCAACCCGCCAACCAACGCCTGGTGGTGCTGGCATTGCACGCCCCCTATTACCTGGACACCACCGAGATCAGCAAACTCAGCGCCTACTACGCGGTCTACGGCAAGACGCAACCGTTTCTGGAGACCGCGGTACGCGCGCTCTTTCGCTCCTTCACGCCCACGGGCGCGCCGCCTGTCAGCGTCGCCGGGACGCGCTTCGCCGTCTTGAGCGAGCGTTTACAGCCCGACCCGGCCCGCCCCATTGACTTGCTGATCACCAAACCGGACGGCACTGTGATCGCAGGCGACCCAGCCCAAGAAAACATCGGTCTACCGGCAGTCGAACTGGGCGCCTGGCTACGCATCCAGGCTGGGCCGGTCCTGGACCGCAACGGCAAGCCGGTTCGCAACGGCACCCCGGTGGAGCTGGCGCTGGTCTATGAGGACGACGGCAGTCGCGATGTGGAAATCGCCACCACCCTAAACGGCATGGCTGTACGCGAGATGGCGGTCAGCCGTAGCGGGACCGCGCATGTCACCGCGCGCGCCGGGGATGCCGTCTCCAACGAAGTCCTGACGCTTAGCGTGCAAGGTCCTGTTGCGGTAGCCGGTGCAGCTGCGCCCACACCTGCCCCATCTCCGCCCACGCCTACTCCTGCGCCGCCGGCGGAAGCGCCCCTGCCCCAACCCGCGGGCGACACCGCTTCCGCGTCGCCCACGCCATCCCCAATCAACCTGGCTTCATTGGCGGTGACACTGCTGGTGATGTTGGTTGCGTTGGGCTTGCTCCTGGTGGTGCAATTGCGTATCCTGCCGCGCGCCACGCTGGTGAACAACCTGCTGTGGGCCGTAAACTGCGGGCTGGCGGCTTATATCCTGTATGCCCTCGGCTGGCTACCGGGTGGCGCATGGCTGCAAGACAGTCTGCGTGTCTGGGGCGGCGTACCGGTGGTCTTGATCGCCATGCTCTTGCCGCTGGTCTGGCTGCAACTGCGGACCAGCGAGTAAACGCTCGCGTCCGCGCCGTCTTCGCCCTAATCCGCCCTGGTGCGGAGCAGCGTCGCCGATTCGGTGCGCCCCGCCGTCACATCATCACCGCGTCAGTCCATGCGGTTTCACCGCACTTGCTTCTACCCAAATCCGGTTTCACTCCAAAGGAGAAGAAGACCATGAAAAAGACCATCGGCTTTATCGGCGTCGGCATCATGGGCATCCACATGAGCCGCCATTTGATCAACGCCGGGCATGACATCATCGCCTACGATAAAGTCCCGGCAGCTTTGGCCCGCGCGGTGGACCAGGGTGCGGAGGCTGCGACCTCGTCCAAAGAGGCGGCTGCGGCTAGCGAGATCGTGATCACCATGTTGCCTGATTCGCCCGATGTAGAGGCGGTCGCGCTGGGGCCGGGCGGCATTATCGAAGGGGCCAAGCCGGGCCTCATCCACATTGACATGAGCAGCATCGCGCCGGCTATGGCGCAGAAAGTCGCGACGGTGCTGGGCGAAAAGGGAGTGCGCTGTCTCGACGCGCCGGTGAGCGGCGGTGAAGTCGGCGCGCAAAACGCTGCGCTCTCCATCATGGTGGGCGGGCCGGAAGACCTTTTCAACGAGGTGCTGCCTGTATTGCAGATCATGGGCAAGACGGTCACCCATTGCGGCCCCAGCGGCGCGGGTCAGACGGTGAAGGCGTGCAATCAGATTCAGGTCGCCATGAACTTTATCGGCATGGCAGAAGCGCTGGTACTGGGCGCCAAGGCGGGCGTAGACCCCGCCATTATCATCAAGGTGCTCAGCGGCGGCTATGCCCAAACGCGCGTCATGGATGTGCGCGGCCCGCGCGCCATCCGGGGCGACTTTGCGCCCGGCTTCAAGAGCGCGTTTCATTACAAAGACCTCAACATCATCATGGAGACAGCCAAGAATTTGCATGTGCCGCTGCCTGCCAGCGCGCTTGCGCATGAGCTGTTTTCCGCGCTCATGGCCCAGGGTCGCGGCGACTTGGACCATTCCGCGGTGTTGACCATTCTGGAGGACCTAGCCGGCGTCCAGGCGCGCACCAAAACCCCCGCCTAACCCGTGGGCACCTGCGGGCGGGACTTCGACACAGCCACCGGGTCCCGCCCGCAGGTTGATCCTTTTCCCACCCGCGCACAACGCATCGAAGGGCAAGCCATGCGCCCCAACATCCTTTGGATTTGCACCGACCAACAACGCTGGGACACCCTCGCTTCATCCGCAGTCAGTTCATCGTCCAATGGATGATCCAAGTTATTAATGCGCGCGCGTAATCTGCCAGCAAATCTTCTGCCTTCATCGCCGCCTCGCCTTCAATGTCCCGGCCCAATTCGTTTCGACCCACCACAAACCGTGTTTTTGCACATATTCTTCAATTTTTCTCTCTCGCCAAAAACTCCAGTGCCTCCCCCTTGACTCATTGTACAGCGCGATTGCCCCATGATCCATCCCTACAATTGGCCAATGCCGGTACACTGTCGGCTGCGGCGACATGTACGTGAACACCCGACCGCCGGTGAAGCGATCGTGCCCGGCTTCGACGCGCGAGCCGGGCTTGGGGTATACTGGAGCCATCGAACCTGTGATTCACCCACAAGCGAACGGCGCTATGACCCAAGAGACCATCTTTGCCAAGATTATCCGCCGCGAGGCCCCTGCCGACATCGTCTACCAAGACGACCTGGTAACCGCATTTCGTGACATCCGGCCCCAAGCACCGGTGCATATCCTCATTGTGCCCAACCGCGCCATCCCCACCGCCAATGACGTGTTGCCGGAGGACGAGCCAGCGCTGGGCCGCCTTTTCACCGTCGCGGCCAAGCTGGCGCGCGAAGCGGGCATTGCCGAGAGCGGCTATCGCCTGCTGGTCAATTGCAACCGCGACGGCGGGCAAGAGGTCTATCACCTGCACATGCACCTGGTGGGCGGGCGACGGCTCGGCCCCATGTTGGTGCGCCCGACCGAGTAACGGGCGAGGACGCTCTATGCGCGCAGTCGGCAGCAGCTTGCCGCGCATCGACGCGGCTGATAAGGTGACCGGCGTCGCCGCCTATCCCGGTGACCTGGACCTGCCGGGCCAAGCCTGGATGCAGGTGGTCTTCGCCGGATTCGCCCACGGGCGCATCACCGCAGTACAGACCGCGGACGCGCTGGCGGCGCCCGGCGTGATTGCGGTCCTGACCGCAGCGGACGTGCCGGTCAACACCTATGGGCTGATCATGCCCGACCAGCCGGTGCTGTGCGGCGTGGGCAGCACGCCCCAGGCCGAGCTGGTACGCTGGGAAGCCGACCACGTCGCGCTGGTCGTTGCCGAGACGGAAGCCCAGGCGCGCGCGGCGGCGGCGCTGGTTCGCGTGGAGTATACGCCGTTACCGGTGGTCACCGACCCCATCGCAGCCCAAGCACCGGACGCGCCCATTCTCCACCCCTATACCTTTGCCTTTCCCTATGGCGAGCGCGACTGGAACTCCAATGTGCTGCACAGCTATCGCCTGGCGCGGGGTGATATAGACGCCGGCTTCGCCCAAGCCGACGTCATCGTCGAGGCAACCTATCGCACCCAAGCCCAGGAGCACGCCTACTTGCAGCCCGAAGCGGGGCTGGCGACTGTGCGCGCGGACGGGCGTATCGAGGTGATTTGCGCCGGACAGTGGATGCACGAGGAACGCGCCCAGATTGCCCACGCGCTGGGGTTGCCGGAGGATCGCATCGTGGTGCGCTATCCGGCCATCGGCGGCGCGTTCGGCGGTCGTGAGGACATCTCCATCCAGATCGTGCTGGCGCTGGCTGCGTTCAAGACGGGTCGCCCGGTCAAGACGGTGTGGACGCGCACCGAAAGCATTGTCGGTCATCACAAGCGCCACCCCTTCATCATCCACGCCAAATGGGGCGCGGCGCGCGACGGACGTATCGTCGCCGCGCAGATGGATGTAACCTCCGACGCCGGGGCCTATGCCTACACCTCGACCAAGGTGCTGGGCAACGCGCTCTTGGCCGCGCTGGGGCCGTATGCCATTCCCAATGTGCGCGTGGATGCGCGCACGGTCTATACCAACAACTGTCCCAGCGGCGCGTTTCGCGGCTTCGGTGGGCCGCAGGGTCATTTCGCCGCCGAGGGTCAGGTCAACAAGTTAGCCGCGGCCCTGGGCATAGACCCGGTAGAGCTGCGTTTGCGCAATCTTTGGCGCGAGGGCACGGTCTTGCCCACGGGGAGCGTCGTGCCTGCGGGGTGTACCGCAGTTGCGGTGGTGGAGGAAGCCGGGCGGCGCATGGCGTCTCCGCCCTCGCGTGTCGCCGAGGACGGACGCCACTCCACGTCGCTGGCAGCCGGACGCCGGCGCGTAGCGCACGGGCGGGGCATGGCCTGCTGCTTCAAAAATGTGGGCTTCAGTTTGGGCTTTCCCGAATCCTGCGCGGCATGGGTCGAATTACACGGCAACGGGCAGATCGAGCGCGCGGTGGTGGGCTGTGTGGGCGCGGACGTGGGACAGGGCAGCCACACGGTCTTCCGCCAGATCGCAGCCGAAGCCTTGCAAATAGACCCCACCCATGTCGAGGTGCGCGCCGATCACACGGACCTTACCGGCTCCAGCGGCAGCGCGTCGGCTAGCCGCATGACCTTCATGGCGGGCAACGCCATCCGCGGCGCGGCGTTGCGCGCCCTGGCGCTGTGGGAGGATGAGGAGCGTCCTGCCCGCGCCGAGTTCGTCTATCGCCCGCGCGCCACCACGCCCTATGCGCCCGGCACCGGCGCAAGCGACCCCAACATCACCTACGGCTATTGCGCCCAGGTCGCCGAGGTAGAGGTAGACCTGGACACCGGTCATGTCCAGGTGACGCGGCTGGTCTCGGTCAACGATGTGGGCAAAGCCATCAACCCGCAGCAAGTCGAGGGCCAGATTGAGGGTGCAGTGGCGCAGTCGGTGGGATGGGCGCTGATGGAAGAGTTCATCCAGCGCGAGGGCAAGACGCTCAACCCGCACCTGAGCAGCTATCTCATCCCCGGCGTGTGGGATGTGGCTGCGGTGGTGGAGCCGGTGATCTTGGAGATCCCCGACCCGCAAGGGCCGCTGGGCGCGCGCGGCATGGCGGAGATGCCCTTTATCCCCACAGCCGCAGCCATCGCCGCCGCGATCCACGATGCCACCGGTGTGTGGATGGACCAGCTGCCCTTCACCCCGCCGCGTGTGTGGGCCGCGCTGCGCGCTGCGGCGGGCGACGCGCCTCCGCGCACTCTCAGCACCACCTTCAGCTAACATTCACAGCGGCGCCGGCTTGTGAGCGCTAAAGGACCGAGAAATCCATGACGCTGGCACAACTTGGGCGTGGCTGGCGCAGGCGCTGGGGAGTCGTGCGGTCGCTCCTCATCTACTACGCCAAGCCGCTGCAATTGCGGCGCATGACCCGCTTTTATGCCGGACTGATCCGGCCCGGCGATCTCTGCTTCGACATCGGCGCGCATGTGGGCAACCGCGTCCATGTCTGGCGCAGGCTGGGCGCGCGCGTGCTTGCGGTGGAGCCGCAGCCCCAGTGCATTGGCGTGCTACAGGCGCTCTATGGGCATGACCGCGGCGTCATCCTGGTTTCCGAGGCCGTCGCCGACCGACCCGGCGCGCAGACGTTGCGCATCAGCGCGCACAACCCCACCGTCAGCACCCTCTCCCAGGGCTGGATCGATGCCGTAAGCCGTATGGAGTCCTTCGCCGGGGTGGAGTGGGGCGAGGAAGTGCACGTGCCGGTCACCACCCTGGACATCCTCATTGCGCGCTACGGCAAGCCCGCATTTTGCAAGATTGACGTCGAGGGCTATGAGAGCGCGGTTTTAGCCGGGCTGTCGCAGCCGCTGCCCCTGGTCTCCTTCGAGTTTATCCCCGCCGCACGGCAAGTAGCCCTGGAGGCGCTGGCGCGGCTGGAACAGCTGGGCGACTATCGCTACAACTGGTTTATGGGCGAGCGTCACCGCTGGGAACTGCCGCAGTGGGTCCCCGCCGCGGAGGTTCGCACCCGGCTGGACGCCATGCCCGACGACGGTCCATCGGGTGACATTTTTGCGCGGCAAGTCGTCCCCAGCCCGCCCGCGGAGGCGCAGCCATGAGCCGCTACCTGGACCCCGACGCGCACCGGCGCACCGTCCTGGTTGCGGTGTTGAACAACGCCGACGACCTGCGCCGCGCCGCCTCCGAGGGCTGGTATCGCATCCCGCAGCGCAGCGCGCCCCCGCGCGTCGGCGCCGACTATCTGGCGTTCTACCAGACCAACGCCTTTGCCGGACAGCCCGAAGCCCAGACCGTCACCTATTACGCCGCCACACGCCGCTACCGGCTGATGACGCGCCGCGAGTTGCTGCCCGACCAAGCCGACCATCCGCGCGCCGACGACTACTACTTTCGCATCGAGTTGGGGCCGTTGCTGCGTCTGGAAGCGCCCGTACCGTCGGCAACGCTGCGTCGGGTTACCTTTATCGCCACAACCCTGGAGCGGCTCCTGCGCGCCGCGGACGTGCGCGACCTCTACTTGCCGGAGGACCCCTTCCAGCGGCTGTGGCAGGCGCTGCGCGACAATCGTCTGCGTCCGCTCAAAAATCGCTTGTTAGACGACCGCCCGCTGGATATCACCCTGCGCGCCCGCGGCGGCTATCTGGGCATTCTCTGTCACGATGCTGACCCGACCATGACCCAGGAGACGCGCCCGCGCCGCGAACGCTGGGAAGTGTTGCGGCTGCCCCCAGCCCAGATCGAACGCGACCTGGACGGCTGTTTGCGCCGCGTCGGCGCGGCCTTGTTACAACTGGGCGGCTCGGTACTCAACCAGCCGGACCCGACTTAGCACAAAGTTTGCGAGGTGACCAACCGCTCCGCCTATGCCCGCAGCCGTCCTCACCCCACGCCAGGTGCATCGCCACCTGCGCCGCCGCTGGCTCTTGACTGTCGGTCTCTTTGCCGTTGCGCTCATCGCCACCCATCTCTGGCTGCGCGAGGTGTGGACTCCGGCGCGCGCCGGCGGCTGGCTGGTCTTTGCCGCGTTGGTCGCGGCGGTGGAGTTGGCGCTGTTTTGGCGCATCCTGCCCCAAAACCACCCCCCGGGTAAACCGCAGCAGTTGCTGCCCACCCTGGGCTACGGCACGACCTTGACGCTGCTGTGCGGGTTATTGCTTGCCCTGGTGGCGGGCTTTCTCTTTGCCCCGCGGCCCGCCGGTCTACTTGCCT
>CAKZVN010000327.1 GCA_937922105.1 uncultured Litorilinea sp. | reverse complement strand
TCGGCACGCAGATCGGCGATCTGACCATCGAATCCATTGACCGCGTGGGCATCTGGGTGCGCCGCCATAAGGTGCAGATCGGCGTGATCGCCGTGCCTGCGGTGGCGGCCCAACAAGTCGCCGATACCCTGATCGAGGCAGGCGTCAAGAGTATCCTCTGCTATGCGCCCATCACCCTCAACGTACCCAAGCACATCCGTGTCGAGTATATTGATCCCGTCGTCCATTTCCAGCATATGACCTTTTACCTGGAAAAGGGCTGTATTGACTCGCCATGAGCGCGCTGGTGACGGCCTGCCCCGGCTGCGGCGCGCCGCTGCCCGCGTCGGACGGGCCGGTCCACCGCTATATCGGCGCGTCGGCGGCTTGTTGGGAACTCTTTAGCGCGCTCAACAACGCGGGGAGCCGCCGCTGGCGCCCGCGCCTCTGGTCGGCTTGCTGCCCGACGCCTAGGCTGCCCACCACCTTGGCGTTCCCTCGCCCCAAGCCGTGCAATCCGTGGCAGTACATCTCCTTGTCCTCTACGGCGTGCTGGTGCGCGGTCGCGACCCGTCCCTGGCGCTGTGGCTGCGCCAAGCCGTATTGCGCGGGCGCGACCAAGATCGGCAAGCGCGCTTCACCTGGCTCACACCGCCGGACTTGACGCGCGGGATCACCGTCGCTACCATCGTTGCCGCGCCCACACCCCAAGCGCGTACCGCGCTGGTGGAGCGTTACGTCGTGCAGGTGTGGGAAGCGTGGACGCCGCACCACGCGACGGTCGCCGCGTGGTATGACCGCTACGCTGCGGGCACGTAAGCGGGCTACTCCAGCGGCTTCTTGCGCGGCAGACCCTGCCCACGTGGATAGCGCTCCGGCGTGGGGCGCACCTTCTTGACCAGCAGCACAAAGCGTTGTTCCCCCAGCAGTGGCACGCGCACCGGCGCCAAGCGCACCGCCTCGCCGCCCAGCAAGTCAATGGCACGCCGCGCCTCCACAAATTCTTGTGGGCCGCCTGCGCCCTTGTAGATCACTGCCAAGCCGCCCCGGCGCACAAAGGGCAAGAGATACTCCGCCAACGTATTGAGCGGCGCCACCGCGCGCGCGGTCACCAGATCGAACTGACCCCGATAGGCCGTCAAGCGCCCCAACTCCTCGGCCCGCCCCTGTACCACATTCGTGTTGGACAGGCCCAACTGCGCCACCAGCGCGGTCAGAAAGGTGACTTTCTTGCCTGTGCCGTCCATGAGCGTGAGCTTGAGCCGCGGCGCAGCGAGCTTGAGTGGGATGCCGGGGAAGCCCGCCCCGGCTCCCACATCCAGCAGGTGAAGCGGCGTCACCGGCGGCAGCGGCTCGCCGATCTCCTCGGCGATGATGGGCAGCGCAGCCAGACAGTCCAAAAAGTGCTTGACCTGCACATCCCGATAGTCGGTGATGGCGGTCAGGTTAAACTTCTCGTTCCAGGTCACCAGTTCCTCATAGTAGCGTTGGAACTGGGCCAGTTGCGTGGGAGACAAGGACAGCCCCAGCGCCGCGCAGCCCTCTTGCAGCGCAAGCAGGTGGGTTGCGGGGTCGAAATCGGCAGGCGGGACAAAGCCGCCTGTTTTGGGCGACTCACCGCCGGGCTGGGCAGGCTGGTGTGCGGGTGCATCTGCGCTCATGGCTTGGCTCAATAGCGCGTCAACGCGGCGATCTTGCCCAGCTTTTCCAGCCCGGCATGGGCATCCAAGATGGTGACACTGATGCCCTGAGCCATGGCGCGACGTAGCACGCTTTCCACCGCATCGGGCAATTCCTGGATGCGCCCGCTGCCCAACTCGTGGGGATCGTTGAGGTCCAAGACA
This sequence comes from uncultured Litorilinea sp., assembly GCA_937922105.1. GTDB lineage: Bacteria > Chloroflexota > Anaerolineae > Caldilineales > Caldilineaceae > QEUY01. Next base: position 4,330 of record CAKZVN010000327.1, on the reverse strand, counting down.
ATATAGCCGCTGTCCACGAAGCGATAGGCCGGCTGGGCGAAGTCGTTGAGCACGACCACCTGCAGGGCGCGCCCTTCTTGCACCGCAGTCAAGGTAGCCGCCAGCCCGGCGACTGCAGCGCCGCCTTTGTGGACAGCGTCCACGACCCGGTCGGCAGTCGCCTGAGCCTCGGCGACCGCGGCCTTCTGCGCGAGCTTAAGCGCCTTGTCTGCGATTTCGCTGGGAGTGGCGTTGGCGGCGGCGGTCAAGCGCCCCACCACCATGGCGCGCAGCCGGTTGCTGAGCAACTCTTGGAAGCGGGCGACATTTTTCTCCGTGCCCGCCAGGATCAGGTGGCGGGTGTCGGTGGCGCGGTAGAACTCCTCGGCGATCTCTGCGGCAACCAGCAGATTCTGCTGGGCAATGCCGCTCTCGCGGCGCTGGTAGCGGGGCGCAGCCCAGCCGCCCGCTTTGTGCAATTTCACTTCCTCACCCAGGTGACCCTCTACAGCCTCGAGGTCGCCCATGTGGAAGCGATAGAGCCGCGCGCCCTCGGAATCCACGTGGATCACGCCGTAGCGCGCATAGGCGTCGGTCAAGATCGCTAGTTGGCGCACATAGGGGCGCCGCCCGACAAAGACGGCATCTTCCACCGGCACCATGAAACTCTTGGCCCACCAGAAACCGCGCTCGGCACAGCTGAACATGACCAGACCGCGGCCCTGGCGGTTGTAGCCCATCTCCAGAAAATTCTGCATGCGTTTCACATCGTCGGGAGATGCGCCGTCGGCCTTGTTCAACAGAGTTCGTAACGCCAGTTTGTATTTCTCCACGGTGCGTCGGTTGGGGTCTACGTTCAGATAGACGCTGAGCACGGGCACGCGCGCGTCGCTCTCGAACTCGACGGCTTGGCGAATGTCGGGATCGACAGACATACTCCCTCCTAAACCGGATGACGCAGGTCGGCAGACCGCGCAGGATGATGGGATGGTAGGCGATGGTGTGGGTAGTCGTCCGGTGCGCCATGCCGGCACAGATGGCGGCGACTGCGCGCGAGCGTGACGCCGGGTGCGCGCGTATGGCGGTAACGCACGCTGTGCACAGTTACCGAGCAACGACCGGACACACCGCAATTGCAAGAGCCATGTCCACGAGTCGGGTGAAAGAGGAGGCGCCACACTCTACCTGCAAGCTACCACGACCCGCCATGCCTTGTCAATCACGGCGCACAAGGGGCGGTCCTGCTGTGGTCAGCGGCGGGCGCGGGAACGGCGTGGCGGTGGGTTGAAGGACGCGCCGACAGGGCCTGCGTCGGAATCCTCCCACACACTGCGCGTGAATTCGATGTTTCCATCCAATTCGCGCGGACAAACCTATGCTATAGTGAGCAGGATAAACAAAGGGAAAGCCGAGCTACATCGGCTTGAGAAAAATGCCGGACGACTGCCGCCGAAAGACCCACATGTGTTGTCGCATGGCACAGTATTCTGCACAGGCGAGCACATGGATCGTCCGTATACGCAGGCGCGACACACGCGCCCAATCGCATCCGGCGGTCGTTGTCGCCGGGACCTTTTGCCGGCTTTTGTCCCATTGCATGACCTCTGGGCGATGCCCAATCGCCGATTTTCTTAGCTAAAGGAGCCTTGCCGTGCCCGACCATCCTGCCAACCGCCTGATCCACGAAACGTCGCCCTATCTGTTGCAACACGCCTACAACCCGGTAGCGTGGTATCCGTGGGGCGAGGAGGCATTGGCGGCGGCCCGCGCAGAGGATAAGCCCATCTTTCTCTCCATCGGCTACAGCGCGTGCCATTGGTGTCACGTCATGGAGCGCGAGAGTTTCGAGAATCCCGCCACCGCAGCCCTCATGAACGAATTGTTCATCAACATCAAGGTGGACCGCGAAGAGCGACCGGACCTGGACGCCATCTACATGGACGCGGTGCAAGCCATGACCGGGCAGGGCGGCTGGCCCATGAGCGTCTTCCTCACGCCTGACGGTCGCCCCTTTTACGGTGGGACCTACTTCCCGCCCCAGCCGCGCTACGGTATGCCCAGCTTCGAGCAAGTGCTGCGCTCGGTCGCCGACGCCTATCGCCAACGCCGTGACCAGGTAGAGGGGCAGGCCGACCGCCTCACCGCCATGTTGCGCCGTGCCGCAACGCTGGGCGCGCAGGCTGTGGACCTGGGCAGCGACATCCTACACGACGCCATTGCCCGCCTGCACGAGAATTTCGACGACCAGCATGGCGGCTTCGGCGGGCGGCCCAAGTTCCCCCAGCCCATGACCCTGGATTTCATCCTCACCCAATATCGCCACACCGGTGATTTGGACACGCTCTATATGGCGGAGTTGACGCTGGAGCAGATGGCGCTGGGCGGGCTGTATGACCAACTGGGCGGCGGCTTTCATCGCTATAGCGTGGACGAAGTCTGGCTTGTTCCCCATTTTGAGAAGATGCTCTATGACAACGCCCAACTGCTGCGCACCTATTTGCATGCCTGGCAGGTGACCGAGCGTCCGCTCTACCGGCGCATCGTGGACGAGACCATTGACTACGTACTGCGCGAGATGACCGCGCCCGGCGGCGGTTTTTATAGCACCCAGGACGCGGACAGCGAGGGTGAGGAGGGCAAGTTCTTCCTCTGGACGACGCGTGAGGTGGAGGAATTGCTCGACCCGCGCGCGGCGGGCGTCTTCGAGACCTACTACGGCATGTCCGACCGCGGCAATTTCGAGGGCAAAAACATCCTCTATGTCAGCCGGGCCGTCGAGAATGTGGCCCAGCGTTTTGGCATGCGTGAGGACGAGGTGAACGAGCTACTCGCCCAGGCGCGCGCCACCCTCTTCGCCCGTCGCGAGTTACGCATCAAGCCGGGCCGCGACGAGAAGATTTTGGCGGAGTGGAACGGGCTGATGATCCATGCGCTGGCGGAGTGTGGCGCGGTCTTGGGGCGCGCCGACGCGCTGCGCGCAGCCCAGGACGCGGCGGATTTTATCCTTACCCACATGTCCGCGGAGGACGGTAAGCTCTTTCGCAGCTATAAGGATGGACGCGCGCGCTTCAACGCCTATCTGGAGGACTATGCCGCCTTGGCGCGCAGCCTGGTCGCGCTCTATGAGACGACCTTCGACTTGCGTTATCTGGGCGAGGCCAGCCGGCTGACCCAACTCATGTTCGCGCAGTTTCACGATGCCGAGGGTGGCGGCTTTTTCCAGACCGGTCGTGACCACGAAGCGCTGGTCGTGCGGCGCAAAGACTACATTGACAACGCCATTCCCAGCGGCAATTCGATGGCTGCGGAGTTGCTCCTACGTCTGGCGGTGCTGGTGGATAACCCCGACTATCGCCGCGAGGCGACGCGCATCCTGCTCACCATGAAAGAGGCAATGGCGAGCCAACCCACCGGCTTTGGGCGTATGCTGTGCGCGCTGGATACGCTGCTTTCGCCTAGCCGAGAAGTCGCCATTGTGGGCGACCCGGCGGACCCTGCTACCCAGGCGCTTTTGGCCGAGGTGCGCCGCCGCTATTTGCCCGATACGGTGGTCGCGCTCAAGCGGCCCGACGAGGAGTCCATGTTGCCGCTTCTCAGCGGGCGCACGTTGGTGGAGGGGCGGCCCGCGGCCTACGTCTGTCAAAATTATGCGTGTAAGTTACCTGTGACCGATCCGGCTGCGTTGGCTGCGCAGTTGGAGGGGTGAGGCGGGCTGCCTTCGTCGCCTGCCGGGAGGGATGCCATGATCGTTGTGCAAGAGCGCGCCCGCGCTGCACCGTTGACCGCGGGAGAGTTGGCCGAGTTGCTGGCAGCGCGCGCGGCGGAGTTGGCCCCTGCTTGGGCTGCGACGCAGCCTAACTTGGCCGCGCGTCTGGTCGCTGCGCTGGGCGAGGAGGTGGACGCGCTGCTCCTGCCGCCCATGTCCTATGACCGCTTCCTCGCTTGGGCCGCAGAGAGCGATTCCTTACACGCCGAGTGGGTGGATGGAAAGGTCGTCAAGGTGAGTCCGGCTTCCACGCAGCATCAGGCGATTGTGGTCTTTCTGGTGACCTTGCTGAATCTCTTTGTGGCGCGCCACCGGCTGGGTCATGTCTTCGCCGCGCCCTATCAGATGCGTCTGAGCGAGCCGCCGCGCGGGCGCGAACCGGACTTGCTCTTTGTGAGTGCCGCCCACGCGTCGCGTATCGGGCGCCAGTATCTGGACGGTCCCGCGGATTTGGTGGTCGAGGTGGTCTCCCCGGAGAGCGCGCAGCGCGACCGCACGGTGAAATATGCCGAGTATGAAGCCGCGGGCGTGCGCGAGTACTGGCTGATTGACCCCGACGCACAGGAAGCGCTCTTCTACCGCTTG
>CAKZVN010000326.1 GCA_937922105.1 uncultured Litorilinea sp. | reverse complement strand
GGCGAGCCGGGCCGTACTGTGCCGCGTAATTGGGCTGGGACGCTGCTGAAATTTTTGCCCAGCACAGAGTATCTCGACCTCTCGACCCGTGTGCTGCGCGAGGTGGTGGGGATGGTGGTGTACCGGATGCGCGGTTGGCTGTGACGCAGGACGAGCTGGTGGACGCGTAGGCCCTAATGTCCGGACACTTGGGGCATGTTTGAGTTGACATCATAGGAATTCATGGGGAAAAGACAAGGACTTCGCAACAATCCAACCGAGAAGGCGCGCTTCCGCGGCCCGGCGACCGGTCACACCGCGCGCAACGAGCAAGGCGCGATCTATAAAGATTGGGGCGGGCGCATTGCGGTCGCGTTGACCATGCCCAACACCTACTATGTGGGCATGAGTAGCTTGGCGTTGCAACTCCTTTACGCGTGGTTCAACGCGGAAGATGATGTGGTATGCGAGCGGGTCTTTTGGGAGAAGGGGGCTGCGCAACGGGGCGCGCCCTTGCTTTCATTGGAGAGCGAGCGACCCGTAGCGGAGTTCGACCTGTGGGCCTTTACCATCTCGTGGGAGATGGACTACTTCAACGTGGTGGAACTATTGCGCCAGGCAGGGATCCCACCGCTGGCTGCGGATCGCGCCACGTCTCGACAGTGGGATGGACGACCATGGCCCTTGTTGGTGGCGGGCGGTCCGGGGGTGACCATGAACCCGGAGCCGATGGCGCCCTTCTTCGACGCCATTCTCATCGGCGAGGGAGAAGAGGCGGTCCCGGCCCTAGTTGATCTGTGTCGCGAGGGGCTGGAGGATATTCCGGCGTTGCTGGCGACGTTGGATGCTACTCCCGGCTGGTATGTGCCGAGCCTGCGCCCGTCCAACCGCAACCATCCCTATTTTCGCAAGGTGACACGGCTATGGGTGCGCAATTTGCCCGACTTTGCCACGGACAGTCGTTTGTATACGCCCGATACCGAGTTTGCCAACATGCACCTGATGGAGATTGCGCGCGGGTGCGGGCGTGGCTGTCGCTTTTGCCTGGCGGGCTATGTCTATCGCCCAGCGCGCGAGCAACCGTTGGAGGCGCTGCTGGCGTCGGCGGAGCGGGCGCTGGCGGCGGGCTATCGCAAGGTCGGCTTGGTGAGCGCGGCGGTGAGCGATCACACCCAGATTGACGAACTGGCGACAGCGCTGCAACGGATGGGCGCGAGCATCTCGGCTAGTTCCATGCGCATGGACCCCATCAGCGTGCCGCTGATCCGCGCCATGGCGGAGACCGGGGCGCAAAACTTGACGGTTGCGCCCGAGGCGGGGAGCCAGCGGTTGCGCAATGTGATCAACAAGACGCAGACCGAAGAGCAGATGATGCAGGCCATCAGTTTGGCCCAGGAACTGAACTTCCCGCAACTGAAGCTCTATTTCATGGTGGGCCATCCGACTGAGACCGACGAGGATATCCAGGCGCTGATTGATTTTACAATGGCGGCGCGACAACGCTTCCGGCGGCGGATCGCGATCAACGCTACGCCGTTTGTGCCCAAGGCGCACACGCCGTTCCAGTGGGAAGGGATGGCGCCGGTGGAGGAGTTGCGCAAGCGTCAGAAGCGTATTTACAGCGCGTTGGCGCGGCACGGCGTGGATGTGCGCGCCGATTCGCCGGATTGGGCTGAGGTGCAGGCAGTCTTGAGCCGGGGGGATCGGCGCCTGGCGGATGTGTTGCTGGCGATCCCCAGCGGTGGATTGACGGTACGCACGTTCTTCCAGACCATGCGCGACCTGGGTCTGGAGCGGGAGCACTATGTGGGCGCGTGGGAGATCGGCGCGCCCTTGCCGTGGGATGTGGTGCAGAGTGGCGTCAGCGAGAGCTATTTCCACTATGAACTGCGCTTGGCTGCGCGCAATGAGACGGGGCTGAGCTGCCCGCCCGACAGCGCAGGCTGTTTGGCGTGCCAGGCCTGCGACATGGCGTGGGCGTTCCGCTATGGCGAAGGGGATGTGCGACCGATCCCTGCTGCGCGCGGCGGTCCCTGGCGTGCCGAGGACTGGCTGCCGTGGACGCACTTCAAGCGCGCCAAGCACAGCGCTCCTGTGACACTGGAACTCCAAACCCCGGAAGCGGTCTAAGGCTACGCCATGCAGCGAGTTGTCCACGCCAACGGGGTGGTGACCTATACCTTTGAGAGCCTTGTCGGCCTGCCGCTGCGTGCCCATGTCAGTACACGGCATGGGGGGGTCAGCCCTGCACCGTGGGCAAGTCTGAATTTCAGCGTGGCGCGCGGGGACACGCCGGAGCGGGTGCGCGCCAATCGTGCGCGCTTTGCCGAGGCAGTGGGCATAGACCCAAGCACACCGGTGGTCTGTCGCCAGGTGCATGGGACGGGCGTGGCTAAGGTGGATTGGGAGCAAGCCGGAAGCGCGCAGGACGGCTCCGACGCGTTGATCACCGACGCGGTGGGGTTGCCGTTGTCGTTGGTTTTTGCTGATTGTGTGCCTGTGTTGCTCTATGATCCGGTACGCCACGTGTTGGGGGTGTGCCACGCCGGGTGGCGCGGGACGGTGAACGGCGCGGCTGCGGCGACGCTATGGGCTATGCAAGCGGCCTATGGCACGGCGGCAGCAGATGTGGTGGCGTGTATCGGGCCGAGCATCGGGCCGGCGAGCTATGAGGTGGGGGAGGAGGTGGTGGCAATGGCCCACGCCAAACTTGCTCGGGCTGCGCGCTTTTTCCACTATCCGAATGGGCCGGAGCACAAGCCTCATTTCGATCTGTGGCAGGCCAATGCTGCTCAGTTGGTCGAGCAGGGCGTCCGTCCGGACCGGGTGGAGATCGCCGGGGTGGACACCGCAACGCGCACCGATGACTTTTTCAGCCACCGTGGGGAACGCGGACGCTGTGGTCTTTTTGGGATGACGGCATGGCTGACCCCACGGAGGGGCGATTGAAGGTGCGACGTTACTGGCGCTGGTGGATGGGCTGTGCGCTGTGGCTCCTGGGCTGTGTGGTGTGGTGGCACGGCAGCGCGGGCGCGCAGGCAACAGTCGGCGAGGAACCTGAAAACTGGACGATTCCGCCGTCTCCGCCAGTGCTGCTCAACGGCGAATTCGAATGCGCGGAGGGATACCGTTTCGCCACCAACGCTAGGGGGGAGACGATCCATATTCCCCATGGCTGGACACTGGAGTTGCGCCAGGGATCGCCGGTGGTGGGCAGCACGCGGCTCCGCTACGCATATGTGTGCGATCAGGATGATCGCCGCGCGTTTATCGAGCGCTTGAGCCAGTGGGATAGTTTCATCATTGTGTCGGAAGACATCGAGACTCCGCCCCTTCCCGGTAAGCCCTTTGACGTGCTACTCTATCAGCAGGTGGACACGACGGTGGGCGCAGAGTATAGTTTGAGCGGCTGGATGATTAGTCTGTGCGGCAACAAGAGCCGTCCCTTCGATTGCCCGCCCACGAATGTGATTGTCAAACGACTGGGGCTGGACCCTTCGGGCGGGACCGACCCTGAGGCGTCAAGCGTTGTCTGGGTGGAAAACCGGCGCAACTTTGTGGACGAGCAGGGTAACCGGTTGGGGTGGCAGAACATGTCGGTGGCGGCAACCGCCCGCGCCACGCGCATGACGGTCTTTGTGCAGATGATCAGCCCGCACCAGTTTCACGGTAACATGGGCTTCGTGGACGCGCTCAGTCTGGTGCGCGCGCCGCTGGTTCGGTTGGAGCGGTTGCCGGAGACAACCGGCGCAGGACAGGTCGAACTGAGGTGGAGCACACGCCAGAGCGATGATGTCGCCGCCATCGTCGGAGGGACTTACCGCGTGCTGGTGGACGTGCAGGTGCGCGTGTTGCCGTCGGGTCCGTGGCGCGACTTTGCGGTGGGGGTGACCGATACAAATGGGCTGACCTTCCGCCCGCCATGTCTGGAGCGCACCTATGCCTTTCGCGTGCGGGCGCGCACAGAGCAAAGCGACGGCGGGGTTTGGCCTAACCAGCGCTACCCTGGGGTATGGAGTATTGCGCAGCGCGTGCGCTTCGAGGTCCCGCGCGGGTCTGTAGTTCCAGCCGGTCCCTGGCGTGTGTTATTGCCGCATGTGCGGATGCAAAGCGACTGTTGATATCACCACAAAGTGCAGCAGACTGGAGCGCATCGTAGGGGATGGCGGCGGAGATGACAGTCCACATTAGGGAGAACTTGGCGGCGGTGCGCGACCGGATTGCACGGGCTTGTGCTCGCGTGGGGCGTAGCCCGGCGGAGGTCACGCTGGTGGCGGTGAGCAAGCTACAGCCCTTTGCCGCAATTGTTGCTGCGTATGAGGCAGGGCAGCGGGACTTCGGCGAGAACCGGCTGGAGGAACTTTGGCCCAAGGTCACTGAGGCGCAGCGCAGCGGTCTGCACGAAATTCGTTGGCATCTCATCGGGACCATCCAGAGCCGGAAGAGCAGCCAGGCGGTGGGGCCTTTCCAACTCATCCATTCGGTGGACCGGATGAAGCTGGCGTCCCGCTTGAGCCGTGATGGGCAGGACGCGGGGCAGGTGATGGCGGTGCTGCTGGAGGTCAACGTCAGCGGCGAGGCGAGCAAGCATGGCTTTACGCCGGATGAAGTCGAGCGTCAGGCGCCGGAACTGGCGGCGTTGCCGGGGCTGCGCATCTGTGGATTGATGACCATGGCGCCGCTGGTGGAGGATGCCGAGCAGACGCGACCCGTCTTCCGCGGGCTGCGCGAACTGCGCGACCGGCTGATGGCACAGCCGTATGCCCACGGGTGGACCGAGTTGTCCATGGGCATGACCAATGATTTCGAGGTTGCCATCGAGGAGGGCGCGACTCTGGTCCGCATCGGTTCGGCGATTTTTGGGCCGCGGGACCCGGGGGAGCGAATCATAGAGGAACAAGACCACGGCAGGCAGAGGAGCGGACATGGCTGAACAAGCGCGCATTGCGTTTATCGGCAGCGGCGCCATGGGCGAGGCGATGATCAAGGGGCTACTGGCACAGGGGGTGGTGACCCCGGCGCAGCTGGTGGCAGGGGACCCGGTCCCCGCGCGCCGCGCAGCGATTACCCAAGCCTATGGCGTTGCGACCACGGACGACAACCATGCGGCGGTGGCAGATGCCGACGTGGTGGTGCTGAGTGTGAAGCCGCAGGTGTTGCCCAAAGTGATGGCAGAGTTGCAGGGTCGGATTCCGCCCCAGGCGCTGGTGCTGAGCATTGTGGCGGGGGTGCCGTTGGCGACTCTGTGCGCAGGGCTGGACCACGAGCGCGTGGTGCGTACCATGCCCAACACGCCGGCGCAGGTGGGTAAGGGCGTCACGGTGTGGACCGCGACCGCGGCTGTAAGCCGGGCGCAACGCCACTTGACCGAGAGCATCCTGGCTGCGCTCGGTGAGCAACTGGCGGTGGAGGATGAGCATTATCTCGACGCGGCGACGGGGTTGAGCGGCTCTGGTCCCGGTTTTGTGTTGCTGCTCATCGAGGCGCTGATTGACGCCGGGGTGCATGTGGGCTTTGCCCGCGCGGATGCGCAGCGCATGGTCTTGCAGACGGTGGAGGGGACGGTTGCGCTCATGCGCGAGAGCGGGCTGCACCCCGCAGAGTTACGCAACCGCGTGACCAGCCCTGCAGGGACGACCGATGCCGGGTTGGTGGAATTGGAGGGCAGTGGAGTGCGCGCGGCTTTGCTGCGCGCGGTGGACGCCGCCTATCGGCGAAGCCAAGTATTGGGAGCTGTTTACAGCCGGAAAGGTGATGGGGTAGCGTGATTATTGTGGAATTGCTGTTGCTCTTTTTGCAACTGTATAGCTGGGTGTTGTTGGCGCGCGCGTTGGTGAGCTGGATCCCCAACTTGGACCCGTATCATCCGGCTGTGCAGGTGCTGTATCAACTGACGGAGCCGGTGCTGGAGCCGATTCGTCGCCTGGTGCCGCCCCTGGGCGGGATGGTGGATGTCTCCATCATCATCGCGTTTTTCGCGCTGATTGTGCTGCGCCAGTTGTTGGTTGCCGCGCTATAACCGCCGGGACGGTCAGCGCCGGATGATGCTGGGCAGGTGGGAGCGGGGCAACGATATCAGGGCTTCGGTCTCGGCGTTGCCGTCCATAGCCCAGGCGCGCACGCTGAAGTGATGGTAGTGCCATTGCCAGGCGTCGGGGACGGTTAGGACGGCGCTTGCTTTGCCACCCACGGTGGGGACGGGATTGGGCGTGATGCTGCCGTAGGGGGTGCTGAGGCCGACCAGGGTGCCGTCCTCGACCAGGTTGCCGAATGCGTCATAGACGAGGAATTCTAACTCGGCGCGGTCTTGCCTGACCTGGAAGAGACCGGCGGTGGAAGCGCTTTGTACGCTTGCCGCCGGGCCTGGGCGAATCTGCACGGTGGCAGAACCGGACACAAAGCCAAAACACGCAGTAATGGTCGCTTCGCCTGCGACAGAATCTGCCACAAATTGGCCGGAATACGAGCGTTCAATGCCCAGTGGAACTGTCATGCTGTCGCTATGGTTTGCAAAGGAACCCGATTCTACAAAGAGTTGGAAAGTTAAGTCGTTGCCTGCTAGAACTAAGTGGGGGTCCTCCAACGTCACTGTAAAAGTTACAGATGAGTTACCCGCTTGCACAGACAGGCTGTCGGTCTCCACATGTATTACGACCGAGTTGGCGTAGACACTCAAATCAAAGGGAACCAACTTATCACCGAGGCGTAGCCAAATCTGAGTTGGACACTCATGAGCGGGGACCGAAAATGAGATTCGCGCGATACCGTTAGCATCCGTGATGGCTTTCTCCACAGTGTTAATCTGCTCACCGCGAAGGTCCAGCACAGAGTATCTGACAACTGCTCCACTAATAGGTATGGAGGGGTGGGGGACGGATGAACTCTGAATGTCCCCGGATGGCGTGTAAACCTGTAAGGTGGTACTGAAGGACACGTCAGTGGCAGCGAGCGCGCCGACGCTCTCGTCGAGCCGCAGGTCGAGGCCTTCGGCGGCGCGACCAAGCGCAGCGGCGAAGTCTATTTGGCCCGCGCCCAGGTAAATGTCTTGGCCCGGATGGGTGGCGGCGTTGAGGTCAGCGGCGGTAGTGCGCATGAGGTCCACGACTTCCTCGCGTGTGAGGTCGGGGCGCAGGCTCCAGATGAGGCCTGCCAGCGCCGAGACATGGGGCACAGCCATGCTGGTGCCGGTAAGGACTCGATAGCCGTTGTTGAGGTGGGTGCTGAGTACGTTCTCCCCGGGTGCGGCGAGGTCTACGGTGAGACCGTAATTGCTGAAGTTCGCCCGCTGTCCGGCGCTGTTGGTGGCGGCGACGGCGAGGGTTTCGGGGTAGGCCGCGGGAAATGCAACCGGACCGCCGAAGTTGCCTGTGGCGGTGACGATGAGCGCACCGGACGCGTGCAGCGCCTTGACGGCGTCGTGCAGCGCCGGGAAGTTGGAGGAGACGGTCAGGCTAAGGTTGACAATCGGGAAGCGCTGGGTGCGAGCGTAGTCGAGCGCGGCGATAAGGTCGGAGATATAGCCGTTGCCGAAGCGGTCGAGGATGCGTAACGGCGCAATGGTGACGTCGCCTCCTGTGCCGGCAATGCCGATGCCGTTGTCGGTGAGTGCTGCGATAATGCCGGCGACGTGGGTGCCGTGTCCGTGTTCGTCGGTGGGGTCGTTATTGCGCGCGACCCAGTCCCAGCCGCGTATGTCATCCACATAGCCGTTGCCGTCGTCATCAACGCCCGGCAAGCCGTTTTGCTCGCCCGGGTTGGTCCAGAAGCGAGTGGGGTCGAAGTCCTCGTGGGTGAAGCTGACGCCGGTATCGAGGATGGCGATAACGATACGCCGGTTGCCGCCGATGATTTCGCGCGCGGCGAGAGCGTTGGTGGCGGCGATGGCCCACTGGCTGTCGAGCAAGGGGTCGTTGGGAGTGGCGGCAATGTGCACAACGCCGTCCACGTCCACAAAGCGAAAGAGACCCGCGCTGTGCAACTGGTGATAGGTTGCGGCGCTTGCCTGGACGGCGTCGGCTAGCGAGGCGGCTTGGATGGCGGGACGCACGGCGGCGAGATTTAGGTCGGGCCAAATACGCTCAACCAGGAGGCCGTAAGGTGCGAGTTGCGCTTCCAGGGTTGCCGGATCGGTATTGGGCTGGAGGCCGATGAGTAGGCGGTCGGGATGGCGCTCCTCAGGTCCCGGCGGCGATGATTGCGCTTGGAGCGCAGGCGCGTAGGGCAAGAGAGCGACCAGTAATAAAAGCACCGCCAGAAGCCGGCGGATTCGGAAGCGAGCGGGAGATCTGTGCGAAATTCGAGCAGTGGGTTGCACAATACGCTTTATGTCGCACATGATTGCATATTATTATAGGACAAAAGACGGTTTTGAAATACTACAAAATCCTGTCAATTGATACGGCTATCAACCGCCGATTGGTGCGCGGGCTATGATTATCTCGTCTGTTTCCTGGTCGCGTAGCGGAAATGGCGCGATGGCAGACGGCTTGCCGCTTTGTGATACAATTGGGATGCGAAACATATGCGATTGATTCAGGGGGGGCGGTCATTCGTCTCATTCGAGCGTTTTGAGGAATTGGTGGAGGAGGCGCTCGACCAGATTCCCGACGCGTTGTGGGAGATGATTGACAACTTGGCGGTGATGGTGGAGGAATGGCCCACCCGCGACCAACTCGAAGCCGCGGATGTACCGCCCGGCGAGCTGCTGTTGGGGTTGTATGAAGGAGTGCCCTTGACGGGGCGCAGCCATCACTATGGGTTGGTGCCGCCGGATAAGATCACGATTTTCCGCGGGCCGATTTTGCGCGTCTGCCCGCCTGGTGATGAAGACGCCATCCGCGAACAGGTGCGGCGGACGGTGCTCCATGAGGTTGCCCACCATTTTGGCATTGACGATGATCGCTTGCACGAGTTGGGGGCGTATTAGACAAGGTCTGGGTGAGCAGGTCGGGCGTGCCTGCCTGACCGTGTTGGTGGCGGTAATGCTCGTCGCTTGTTCCTTGCCCGCGCTGCCGGAACGGATGCCCCAGCTGCCTGAGTTGCCTCAATTGCCCCAGGTCCCGCAATTGCCGGGAATCCCGACCGATCTGGATCAGGTGCAGGACCTGTTGACCGAGCTGGGGCTGCCGAATCTCAGCGAGCTAGGCGATGTGCCGGGGCTGGACGCGCTGCCTGCGCTGGGCGCGCCGCCGGGCGGGTTGGTGTTGCAGGGACCGCTGGAGGTAAGTCTGGCGGCGGGGGACACGATTCCGGGAACGGATATTCGCCTGATCACACCAGGGCGCGATGTCGCCCGCTTTCGTATTGCAGGGCTGGAGGCCGAGCGCCGCATCGCCGATTCGTTGGATTTTGACGGCGCATGGCCCGGGATCGAAGGGGTGACCTATACGCTGCGTCTGCGCGTCTATCACTTGGGCGAACGGCAGGTACGCGCGGCGGGCGTGCAGCGCGTGGTGATCCGGGACATCCAGCCGCAACAGGGAACGGTCGCGCTGAGCGGTCATCGGCTGACTTTTCCGCATTCGGTGGCGGCAGATCGTGACGCTCTCTTCCCCGGCATGACGCTGGGGTATCGCGGGCGGCATGAGCGGGGCGCGGAACTGACTGGATTGGCTGCGACCGAGTACCCGTATCGCAAAGTAGGCGACAGCGTGGTCTGGCGGGGACGACTGCGCACAGATATTCCGGTGGAGTACAACCTGCGGGTTCTCTTTTATGCTGAAGGCTCCGCTAGGCTGGGCGGCGTAGCCCAGATTGCATTGCCCAACCGCTGAGGTGGCTCATGGCAGCAGGCGATTATTCCCCACTGTTGCGCGATGGGGGCGGACGCACCAGCAGCGCACAGGCGCATCAGGCGATTGATGCCCATTATTACAACATCACCGATACGCAGTCATGGCCCATCGCAGGATTGCTTGTGCTGTTGGACAACCGGCGCCAACCGGTGCGCGCGGAATTGCAGATTGACAACGAGTTGGACGATTATGTGGTGGAGGCTGCGCTGCGCCAGGCGCGCGTGGTGTTACAAGAGCAGTACATCGGCGGCGATCCGGTGCCGGTGACGATTCTGACGACCCATACGCTGCGCGATGCTATTGATGTGCGCCTGCCGCCGCTGGGGTCGCGCGCGCGGCGCTCGTCACAGCCGCATCGGCGCTACTTGGCAGGCGGCGCACTGGTTGCGGTCGCGATCCTGGTGGTGCTGGTGGTCTCGCTGCTGCTGCGCCCTGGCGATCAACAAGCCTCGATGCCGGGCGCAGCCACATCGGCGGCGCCCGCGGCGGAGACGACGCCCGCCGGGGCGGTGGTAAATCCGGGCGCAACCGTGGCGGTTGCGGCGAGCGCGCGGACGGCGAATGCTGCGGAACTGCCGCCGAGTCGCAACGCGCGGCCCGACATTCGCGTCGGCATTCGCGTGCAGGTGGTGCCGACGTTGCAGGTGGCGTTGCGCACCGAGCCGGGTATCCAGTCCGGCACGACGATTCGCGCCATGTCCGACAAGGACCGCGCCACGGTGATCGGCGGGCCGGAATATACGCGCGGGGAAAGCGATACGATTGTCTGGTGGTATTTGCAGCTGGATACGGGCGAACAGGCCTGGGCCGCGGCAAACACCAGCGACCGCACGCTGTTGATCCCGGCAAACTGAGCGGTGCGGCGGGCTGTGAGCCTACTCCGGCGGATAGGGCAGCACGGTAGTGAGGTGCGGGTAGATACGCAGCCCGATGCGTTCGCCCGACGCAGGCAAGACATTGGCAATGAGCCGATCCGCATTTCCCGCGCGCTGGTACGCGGGTAACTGGAACGCCAAGGGGATGCGTTGTGTGTGTGTCCCGGCGACGACTTTGATGCGATAGCTGTGCCCGTGGTAGGTCCAATGCTCTAGCGTGACCCCCAGCCCAACCGAGGAAATCCCCAATGCATCGCTTCGCCAAGTGTTTGCGTGCGACATTTGAGCATCTAAGCGCGCGGCCTCGGGGCGAATGAGCAGTGTGCCTACCGGTGGCGGGGGTGATGCGACCGGGAACAGACCGAGCGGGGTCATCACGGTACGGTCGTCCAGCCGGGTGGCAGGGAGCAGGTTGGTGAAGCCCAGGAAGCGGGCGACAAAGGGCGTAGCCGGTTGGGTGTAGAGACGGTCGGGGGCCGCGATTTGTTCAATGCGTCCCCGGTTCATGACCGCGATGCGGTCGCCCAGAGCGAGGGCTTCCTCTTGGTCGTGGGTCACATAGAGCGCAGTGACGCCGATATCCCTCAAGATTGCGCGCAATTCCTCCAGTAAACTCTCCCGCAGGCCGCGGTCAAGACTTCCCAACGGTTCGTCCAACATCAAGAGCGCAGGGTTGGGCGCCAGGCTACGCGCCAGCGCGACACGCTGGCGTTCGCCACCGCTTAACTCCAGAACGGAGCGCGGCCCATAGCCGGTGAGGTTGACCAGTTCCAACATGGCGGCAACGCGCGCATCAATGCGCGCCGTGTCCCAGCCCGCCATGCGCAGACCAAAGGCAATGTTTTGAGCGACGGTACGATGGGGGAAGAGCGCGAAGTCCTGGAACATCAGCCCAAAACCGCGGCGATGGACGGGGATAGTCGCCAGATCGCGACCGTCGAAATATAGCGAGCCCTGGTCGGGGTGTTCGAGACCGGCGACCAGGCGTAGCAAAGTGCTCTTGCCGCAGCCGCTGGGACCGAGCAGACAGACGACTTCACCGCGACCGACGGCGAGGTCAACGCCATCCAGCGCGGTTACCCCGCCGGGATAGCGTTTGACGATCCGACGCAGGGCAAGGTAGGCGTCGCCGGTTGAAGCGGGTTGTGTGGGCACGGGCTAGAATTCACCGATGTCTTGGAAGCGGAAGCGCTCGATGGCGATCAACCCGGCAGCGCAGGTCAGCATCAGAATGGTACTCATGGCAAGGGCTTGACCCAAGTTGAGCAGGCCCGGCTCGCCGAGAGCGCGGTAGATGACGGTGGGAATGGTGGGGAGATCGGGGCGGCTGATGAGCAAGGTGGCGCCGAACTCGCCCAGGCTGATGGTAAAGGCGAACGCTGCGCAGACCAAAACGGCGCGGCCCAGGATGGGGACATCCACCTCCCACCAGACGCGATTGGGCGGCGCGCCGAGCACCGCGGCGGCGTGGCGCAAGCGCGGGTCGAGACTCCGCAAGGCGGGCAGGAAGGTACGCAGGACAAAGGGCGCCGCCAACAGCGAGTGGGCGATGGGCACGAGCAGTGGAGAGGTGCGTAGCGGGCCGAGGGAGATGATGTAGCCGAAGCCTAGAGTGACCGCGGAGGCGCCCAGCGGCAGCAGGAGCAACGGCTCCAGCAGCGCGGTCAGGCGACGGCGCGGCTCGGCGACCAGGTAGGCGCCGATGATGCCCAAGAGCAGGCTGAGGCCGACAGAGGCAGCGGCAATGACCAGCGAGTTGCGGATGGCGACGGTGGGCGGGGCGAAGAAGGCGCTCTGCCGCCGGTTGGCGTTTAACTCGACATAATAATCTAGGGTGAAGCTACCGCCCAGGGTTACGCTGCGCCAGGCGAGCGCTAGGAGCGGCGCAACGAGGGCGAGAATGAGCAGACCACCGCCCAGAGCCAGCAGGACTTTGCTGGTGCGCGAGCGGGGCGTGCGCGCAGTGGTGGTATGGGGGCGCAGGTCGAGGGGCAGGGCCGCGCGCGCTTGCAGCCGGGTATAGACCGCCATGATGGCGAGGGTGAAGACCAACTGCACAAGAGAGAGGAGCGCCGCCGCCGGCAAGTTGAAAAGCGCGACGGCTTGGCGGTAGATCTCGACTTCCAGCGTCGCGAAGCGCAGTCCCCCCAGGATGAGGACAACGCCGAAGCTGGTGAAGCAGAAGAGGAAGATGAGCAGCCCAGCTGCGAGGATGCTCGGCAGCAACAAAGGCCAAGTAACTTGGCGGAACAATTGCCACGGCGACGCGCCCAGCACCGCCGCGGCTTCTTCCAGCCGGGGACTGAGATTGGCCCAGAAGCCGCCGACGGTACGGATGACGACGCTGACATTGTAGAAGACGTGGGCTGCCAGGATGATCCAGATGGTCTGGTGCAGCCGGATGGGAGGCGAGGCGAGACCGAACAACGCTTGCAACCACTGATTGAGCAGGCCGTGGGGACCGATCACCGCGGTGAAAGCCGCGGCGACAACCACAGTCGGCATGACAAAGGGGATGGTGGTTAGGGCGCGCAGGAAGGTCTTGCCCGGAAAGCGATACCGCGCGAAGAGGTAAGCCAGGGGTAGGCCGACCAGCAGCGTCAAGAAGGTGGAGAGTGCGGCCTGCCACGTGGTGAACCAGAGGACGCGACCGACGGTGGGCGAAAGGATATCGCCGACGCGCCAATCTCCCGGCGTTCCCAGCGCGAC
>CAKZVN010000325.1 GCA_937922105.1 uncultured Litorilinea sp. | reverse complement strand
GACGGTGGCGTTGTTCTCGGCGCCCCATTCGGCGGCGAAGGATTCGATCACTACGTCCAAGTCGGGAAGGAAGGACCAGGGACCGCCGAGAAAACGAACGGTGGCTCCCTCGATGGCAGGCGCGGCACCAGGCGCAGCTGTAGCAGCCGGGGCCGCGGGCGGTGCTGCCGCGGGGGCACACGCGGCGAGGGCTGCGCCCGCGCCGGCAAGGGCCGTCAAAGCGAGAAAGCGGCGGCGGCTCATCAACGACGGGATGGGGTGCGTCATCTGGGGTTCTCTCCTTTGGGTTTGGGCCTTTGGGTTGGATGGGACAAACGGGAAGTGGTAGAGCACCGGAACCGAGTCGGCAAGAGCGATACAGAGATTCGGGGAGTCGTGATTGGTTGTTGTGCGTCGAAGCCGGCAACTGCCGGCGGGATCGGTTGAACTCGCTGCGCGATGCGGGCAAACCGCTCCACGATACCGGCCCATGAACGGGCTAAAGGCACGGACCGGGGTACGCTGATAAGGCCTGGGGAGGGCGCAAGGTCGAACTATAGAGAGAAAACAAACGCGAAGCGAACTGCCGGGAAGCTGCGTATACTGTATACGGAAATTAGGCGGTTGTCAAGCCCCGGCGGTGAGTTTTTTACGGTTTCATGCTACGCACTTCACCCTCCTGGAAGCTCGCAGCTTCCAGGAGGGTGGGGCAAGCGCAACCCCAGGCGTAGAGTATCTACCTGGTAGGTGCGTAGACCGCGGTGCAGCGCTGTCGGTATAATTTGTGGGTTGCGCGCAACCCCTTATAGAACCGCGTAGGTCGCGCGGTCAATGAGCGCCCAGTCCAGCTCAATCCCCAGGCCCGGCCCTGTGGGAAGCTGGGCCATGCCGTCAATGATGCGGATGGGTTCGGTCAAGCCGAAGTAGAACGCGCTTTCAGGCGTGAGTAGCTCGAAGAAATCACAGTTGGCAATGGCCGCGCAGCAGTGCAGGTTGACCAGTTCCAGCGGATGCAGGATGGCGGTATGGACTTCGCAGTTGACGCCGAAGGATTCGGCCAAGCGTGCGGTCTTGATCACCCCGGTGACGCCGCCGGTCCAGGATACGTCGGCGCGCACGCGGTCTACCACACGCGTGGCGATGCATTCGGCGACGCTGTAGGGGTGCTTGGCGAGTACTTCGGTACCCACCACCGGTAGGTCGAGGACGCGGGTCAACTCGCGCAGCGCGTGGAAATTCTCGTCGTGGAATGGTTCCTCAATCCAGTAGTAGTCGAGTTTTTCCAGCGCGCGCCCGAAACGGATGGCTTGTTCCAAGTTGAGACAGGCGACCGGGTCGGACATAAGAGTGAAGTCCGGGCCGACCGCTTCGCGCGCGGCGTGGTGCGCTGCCAGGTCGTCTTTGGGGTCGCGGCCGATGGGGTGGAGCTTGTAGCCTTTGTAGCCTTTGGCCTGGATCATGGCGGCTTCTTCGCCATAGGCATCGGGGCCGGACAGCACCATGGAACTGGCATAGACCGGCACTTGATCGCGACAGGCGCCGATGTATTGATAGAGCGGTTGGCCCGCGGCTTGGGCCGCCAACAGCCAGAGCGCAATGTCGAAGGGGCCGTAGGAGTAGATGGGCAGGTGATTCCACCAGCGGTCTTCGGTGCGG
The DNA here is from genome assembly GCA_937922105.1 of uncultured Litorilinea sp. Classification (GTDB taxonomy): domain Bacteria; phylum Chloroflexota; class Anaerolineae; order Caldilineales; family Caldilineaceae; genus QEUY01. The sequence continues at coordinate 1,851 of CAKZVN010000325.1, read as the reverse complement.
AATTGTTGCCAGATGGCTTCGCGGTGGAACGCGTTGCGCCCGATAAGGAAGGGGCGCATGGCGGCAGCAGCTAGCTCACCTGCCCCACGCGCTGAGCGCCCGGCAAAGCCGAAAGTCGAGGCGGACAGACCGCTGTCCGTCTTGAGCGTGATGACGAGAAACTCCAGGGTGCGTTTATGGTCGGCGCTGCGCATCGTGGTCGCGTCCAGCGCTTCGACGGTGTGGCGGCAACAGCGAACTTCGAGATCGGTGATGATCATGACAAACTCCTGGGTGGATATGGGGTAGGCAGGTTGGACGGTACGCGTAGAGGATACCTGCACCGTGACGATTGTCAAGTCGCGTGGCGATGGGAGAATGTGCGTGCGAAGCGCGCGGCCCTCTTGTATTCGGACCGCGAAAGTGCTATGATCAAGACAGGCTTCCCACTGTACGCAATGGGTTTCCGGCACGCAGTACGCGTGTGGTTTCCCTGCGCAACGGTCGCGCCCGCCCTGGTGGGTGATGTGCCGACTTGAACCCCAAGAGCGTTTGCACACAGGGAGCGGGCGCGCTGCTGCGGCGTTGCCCTCGTTTTGTGTTGGGTTCCTGCGTCGGAACCGTGGGTCGGCTTGGTTTAAGGAGGCTTTTATGTTGAGCCGGCGTGTGTGGGGGAATGTCGCGCTGCTGGTGGCAGCCTTGCTCCTGGGCATTGTGCTGGGGCCGTGGCTGGTCGGGTCGTTGAGCGGTGTAGCCCTTTCGGAGGAGGTGGCGGTTCCGGCCCAGGAGGTAGAGCCGGCCGCGCCTGTAAGTCATGTCTGCAATATCTCGGAGGTGGGAGTCTTTGACAACCGTATCCATATCAAGTGCTATACGGGTGGCCCGCCAAGTGGCGATATTGTTTACTTCGCAGCGCCAACGTCGGATACGCAGCGGGCGGCGCGTCTGCTCAGCCTTATGCTCACGGCGGATGCGGCGGGGAAGCGAGTCTATGTCGCCTATGATACGGCTGCGAGTGGGGTGGCCTTCGGTTGCCAGGTCGCCAACTGCCGACCGATCCAGTTTCTGCTTATGACTGACTGAGAAGGAGGCCGCCTATGCGCGTGCGACTGTTGACAATCGGCGGCTTCGTGGTGGGCGTGCTGTTGAGCCTGTTCTTACAGGGCAATCTGATTGCGCCGGAGGGTGAGGCGCAGCCTGACCTGCTCATGTTCGGCGCGGGCGAAGGCTATCAGGTTCCAGTGTCACTACGCACCGTTTCGGCAGTCAATCTGTTGATCCTGTCGCCGCCACTCCAGGTACATGTGCCTACGCTGCTTGCTCCCTAGCGACGGCATGAGATCGGTGGTGAGGGCGTGTTGTACATCGCCCGGCGGCTGCTACGGTCGCCGGGCGATGTTATGTTGGGGGAGTCTCCGGTGGGCGCGGGGCCTCGACGGGCATGGGCGGTCGCGGGTCCATGAGTTGGTCGGCGTGCATCCACAAGACGCGCGAATAGCGAAAGACCAGCGGCCAAAAGAGTAACGTCTCGGCGCTGATGATGGCGGCAAACCAGCCGGTGGAGACGCCGCGCAGGTAGAGATAGAGCGCGGTGGGGGCCAGGATCACAAAGCCCAGGGCGTAGGCGAAGAACATGGCGTTGAGGAAGTAGCCGGTTTCGCGCTCGAAGTGGACGCCACAGACCGGGCAATCCGGGTACATCCGTAGCCAGGAGCGGAAGGTGGCGCCTTCCCGGCAGACGGGGCAACGCAGCAAAAGGATGGCGAGAAGGCGGTTGCGGGGCATTGCGGTTGATCCGTCGGGGGCCGCGCTTGGTGTTACGCGGCCCCCGGCTGTGCTTAACGCTTGGCGATGGCAACGGTGACTTGGGCG
>CAKZVN010000324.1 GCA_937922105.1 uncultured Litorilinea sp. | reverse complement strand
GTGCTGGTGATCGTCGCCGGGTTCGGCGGCGCCATTCTCTTGTTTGCCAACGATCTGGCATTCGCCGGGCTGGCGGTGGTGGTGATTGCGGCCCTGCTGTTGGCGCTGTTGGCAGTGTTGCAAACGGCGCTCAGCGGGATTTATAAGGCGGCGGTCTATCTGTATGCTGCCGAGCACGAGGAAACCCCCATATTTGCGCCCGAGTTGGTACGGACGGCTTTTAACCCTGCTTAGAGGAGAGACGGCGCGTGGACGGCATGAGCTATGTGAACGGTGCGTTGGTGCCGGCGGACGAGGCTGCGCTGCCGCTCAACGACTTGGGAATTTTGCGCGGCTATGGGGTGTTCGACTATCTGCGCACCTATGGTCGCGCGCCCTTTCGCCTGCGCGAGCACCTGCTGCGGCTGGAGTCGTCGGCGCGCCAGATTGGGCTGGCGTTACCGTGGGACTTGGAGGAGCTTGCCGAGATTGTCTGGATGACTTACGCAGCCAATGACCATGCGCCCGATATGGGGATTCGCATCGTGGTGACGGGGGGGCCGTCACGCAACGGCATGACGCCGGCAGGCAAGCCGTCGCTGTTGGTGATGATCAGCCCGGTTGCGCCCTTTGCCCCTGAGGAGTATACGACCGGATGTGCGGCGGTGACGACGCGCATCCCGCGTGTGATGCCCACGGTCAAGAGCACCAACTATATCGGTGCGATCATGGCGATGCAGGAAGCAGCACCATTCCATGCGGTGGAAGCCATCTATCGCGATGAGCAGGATCGGTTGACGGAGGGGACGCGTTCTAATCTTTTTATCGTCCAAAATGGTACGCTGGTGACCCCAGTGGCGGGTGTGCTACCGGGCATCACGCGCGCGGCGGTGATAGAGGCTGCCGCGGCGGAGTTTGCCGTGGAGCAACGCGATCTGCGCTACGACGAGGTCTTGGCGGCGGACGAGGTCTTTCTCACCAGCACCACCAAGGAGGTGTTACCGATAGTGCGGCTAGACGGGCAGCCTATCGGCGACGGGAAGCCGGGTCCGGTGACGGGACGCGTGTTGACGCTCTTCCGCGCGCTGGTCGCGCGCGAGTGTGCAACGGTGGCGGTGTGACGCCTGATCGACTCGCCGCAGTTGTAAATTAAACCACCACGCGGGGTGTGCTTGCGCTATCCTGCTCACTCCACTTAGCCAGCTGCCCCCAAGTCATGGACGGCATGAGGGCGGGCCAACGCGCATTAGCGTTTCTACATGATAAAATCCGCAAAGCCTGCCATACCCATGCGCCGGAGCAGCGCCAAGGCCGCGCCGCGCCGTTGCGCTTTGGCGGCGCGCTCCATCTCCAGACCAAAGGCCACATTGTCGCAGACGGTCATCCAGGGAAAGAGGCTGTTCTCCTGAAAGACCAGACGCCGTTTGGGTGTGTAGCGCCAGCCGTGGCAGAGAATCTCGCCGCTGTCGGGCGCGAGGGTGCCGGAGATGAGCCGCAGCAAGGTGGATTTGCCGCAGCCGCTCGGCCCCACCAGGGCGATAAACTCACCCTGGTGGGCCGTTAGATTCACGTGTGCCGATGCAGCGACCTTGCCGCGGGCGGACGCATACTGCTTGGAGACATCCCGAATCTCGACGTGCACATGCGTGACTTTCTCGGCGTGATGCCGACACCGCGCCTATGCCGCGACCGGGACCTGCGCGGACTGGGCCTGGCGCAGGGCGAAATCGTAGACCTCGTAGTGCTCGCCTTCCTCCTCGTCGGGGTCCACATATTTCATCCACATGGCCTGGTCGGGGCGGTCACCGGAGAGGACACGGCGGCTGACACGCAGGTCGCTGACCGGGTCGTGCCAGCGCACTTCGCCCGCCTGCAAGAGGATGTACTGGCCCGCGTACTTGTCCACCAATTCCTGCTTGTGGTCCAGGTAATAGAGTGCTTGCTCGGCGGTGGTACGCCGCCAGCTGATGACCGTCTCGTAGGAGTCGGTGAGCGCGGCATAGAACTTGCCCACCGGACGCTGCACCTCGGACTCGAAGTCAATCTCGTCCAGGTTGACTGTGCCGAAGCCTTGCTCGGCGGCGACCAGCAGAGAGTTGCGGTCGCGGTGGAAGGGCGGCGTGAGCCAGTCGCTCTGCGGGTCATGACCCATGAGATAAGCGCCGCAGGCATCGGTGGCGATGGTGTGGTCGCCTGCGATCAAGGTGTTGGGAACTTGGGTGGGGCTTTCGTCGCGCCCATTGCCCCATTCGCGTCCGGCTTGACCGATGAGCGCATCCACGATGTTGAGCGTCGGGTTGTAGATGCGGCCCAGGTCGGCGAGCATATAGGGCATGCGCACCAGGTGGTGGTAATAGGTGCGCGTATGGCCCTCCGGTTCGCCCGGCATGAGGCCGAAGAGATTCTTGAGTGACATGGTGATGCCCATGAAGGCGTGGTTTTTCATCTTGGCAACGGAGATGAATTCGTCCACGTCCAGCGAGGCTTCGGGCAGCAGATATTGGCGGAACATTTGACCGCCGCCGGGAACGCTGACCATGCGATAGGGGGGCTTGGTGGCGTCTACGTGGGTGACGCCGAATTCCTTGAGCAGCGGGAGGACCGTGCCGGTCTGCCAGGGGTCGGTCCCTTCATACATGGCGTAGAAGCTGACATCGGAGTGGATGATTTCGGCGTTGGTGCGTTCGCGCAGGAGGCGCAGAACCGCGCGTGCGACTTTAGCGCTGACCAGCTGCTGTAGTTGGCCCTCGAAGAAGACCCAGCGATCAATGGGCTTGTCTTGGTTGAACTTGATACCGATACGCTTGGCCTTGCGGAGCTTCTCCCAGGCTTCGGTCAAGGGGTCGGTGGCGCGTTTGAGGGCTTGGTAGACTTCCTCGTCGGACGCGCGATAGTCGCAATGGACGGCGCGCACTTTGTAGGCGCGATTGGTTGTCGGCATGGGTGGGTCTCCTCAAGTTGGACGGTTTGCGAACACCCCGAAGTGGGTCGGGCGCTGCGCGTAGGGATAGTGTACCCGAAACGCCGGTCGGCAGGAAATCACCGACCTGGTCGAGACGGGGACGGCACGGCTGGTGTTAGGCGATGTCCGCGGCGATGGCAACGATGACGCCCAGGATCATGAGCCAGCCGAAGCGTTCGTGTAACCGCGCGGTGCCGCGCAGCACCTTGTTGAGCCGCGCCGGCGCTTCGTGGACTGAGGCGGCGCGGATGAGGTCCAGCGCGCTGGGCAGCGTGAGAAAGGCGAGCAACATAAAGGGCGGAGCCACGCGCAGCAGCACCAGCAGCCCCAGGATCAGGTAGCTCCCGCCTACCAGCGCGTAATACTCCCAACGGCTGAAACGACGACCGAGCAGGTTGGCGAGGGTGCGTTTGTTTTTGGCGCGGTCGGCTTCCAGGTCGCGCATGTTGTTGGCGTGGAGGATCGCCGCCACCAGTAGCCCGACAGGCGCGGCGATCCAGATTACGTTGGGCGCAATGGTTTGGGTGAGCACGAAATAGCTGCCCAGCACCATGACCGGCCCCATGAAGATGAAGACCACGATTTCGCCCAAACCGGTATAGGCAAAGGCGGCGGGACCTGCCGTGTAGAACCAGCCTGCCAGGACGCTGAAGATGCCCAGGTAGAGAATAAACAGACCGCGCGTGGCGACCAGATAAAGACCGAGACCGGAGCCGAGAGCAAAACAGACTACGCCGCCCCAGAAGACCGCCGTGGGGGTGAGCATCCCTTCACGCAGGGCGCGGTTGGGGCCGAGCGATTCCGGCGTGTCCGCGCCTTTTTTCCAGTCGTAGTAGTCATTGATCAGGTTAGTCCCGGCGTGGATGAGGACGGAGCCGAGCAATGTGATGCCGAAGAGCAGCCAGTTCCACGCGCCGTCATAGGCTGCCAGCGCGCCGCCCAACACGACCGGTGTGACGCTGGCGGTGAAGCTGAAGGGGCGCACAGCCATCCACCAGATGCGCACGATGCGGCGCAGCCACGGTTCGGCTTCGGGCCGATGGGCGCGGCGCGGGGATTCCTGGGCACGCCAGGGCAGGAGTTGGCGCTCCAGCAAAACCATCCCCGCGTTGAGTACCCAGCCGACCAGCGCGACGACGATGAGCAAGGCGAAGATGGTGGCGATGTCGTAGATTTGATAGCTGCGCCAGATGAACGCGCCCAAGCCGCCCTGGGGCAGCAGCAGCTCGGTGCCCACGATCACGGTGAGCGCAAAACCGAGGCCCAGGTTGATGCCGGTGAGGATGCTGGGCAGCGCGGCAGGCAGCGCCACAGTCCAGACCAGGTCCCAGCCCTTGGCCCCGTTGTTGCGCGCAATGTCGAAATAGCGGCTGTCTACGTTCATCACCCCCGACATGGTGTTGATGACCACCAGGAAGAAGACCGAGATGACGACGATGGCGTATTTGCTGCTCTCGCCGATGCCCAGGAGGATGACTACCATGGGGACCAGCGCGATCTTGGGTACGGGATAGAGCGCGACGACCAACGGTGAGAGCAAGACGCGCACGGTGCGATTCATGCCCATGAGCAGGCCGATGAGCACACCGGGGATGGTGGCGAGCAGAAAGCCGACCGCCATGCGGCGCAAGGTGACCACGGTGGCGGTGAGCAGCGTGCCGTCCTGGGCGAGTTGTCCGAGGCGTTGTAGGGTTTCGCTGGGCGCGGGAAAGAAGCGGCGGTCCAACAGGCCGGTCGCCACGAGCAACTCCCAGATTGCCAGCAGAGCCAGCGGCGAGATGAGATAGAGCAGGCGCTGTTTCATGGCATCACGCAAAGCTGGGCGCAGCCAACTCGGCGGTGCGCGCGGCATTGACCTCGTCGCGCAGCGCCTCCCAGATGGCATAGGTGAGTTCGCCGAAGCGCGGGTCGCGCTGGAGTTCAAAGATGCGCCGTGGGCGGGCAAAGGGCACGGTCACTTCGGCCTTGATCTGTCCCGGCGCGGCTCCCATGACCAGGACGCGGTCGCCCAGGGTCAGGGCTTCGTCAATGGCGTGGGTGACAAAGACGATGGTCTTGCGCGCCCACGTGCCGGTCCCATCGGCGGGTGTGCTCTGGTCCCAGATATGGAGCAACTCATCTTGGAGCAGCGCGCGCGTTTGCGCGTCCAGTGCGCCGAAGGGTTCGTCCATGAGCAAGACGTGAGGATCGTTGGCGAGGGCGCGTGCCAGGGCGACGCGCTGGCGCATCCCGCCGGAAAGCTGGTAGGGATAGGCCTCGGCAAAGCGGCTGAGGCCGACGGTCTGCAACATGGCTGCGACGATCTCGATGCGCTCACGGTAATCTACGCCGCGCACGCGCAGCCCGTATTCCACATTGTCGTGTACGGTGAGCCAGGGAAAGGTGGAGTCGCCCTGGAAGACCATGCTGTTGAAGGGGCGCTCGTCGCCGGGGGGCAGCGCGAAGTAGAGCGTGCCTGCGCTGGGCGCGTCCAGACCGGCGAGGATGCGCAGCAAGGTGCTCTT
>CAKZVN010000323.1 GCA_937922105.1 uncultured Litorilinea sp. | reverse complement strand
GGCTCTGTGCAGTTTTGTTGGGGAGCGTGGCGAAATAGACAGGGGCGCAGCTGCGAAGGTTGCGCCCCTGTTTGTCGGACGCGGAGAGGGGAGACGCTACACTACCAGGGTGTGTGACCGACGCGCTGGACTTCGGTGACGCTAGCGTAGACGATGCCGCCCTGGAAGCCTTGTACTCGATAACCGTTGACGACGAACTCCTGCGTCATGGGCGCGCCCAAGTGATTGCGCCGCGCGTAGTTTGCCAACGTAGACTCGGTGGGATATTCGATGCCCAGGCGAATCCAGGCGGCTTGACGCAGCGCAGTGAGATGACCGGCTTCGGCTTCGGGCAAGGGGACGCCACCCGGCAGTGCCGTAGGGGCAGCAGCGGGCAGCGTGGGGATGAAGATCTGATGGTCAAAGTCCACGTCGGGCGTTTCACCCGCGTCGAGGGCAACGGCTTGCCAGACCACGAAGAAGGAGATGTGATGGTTGGCGGGTAGACCGCCACCGCACACGACCTCGGCGGCGCCGGCGGGCGCCCAGCACCAGGGGCCGGATTCGCCGCGCTCCGGGACAAAGCTGCTGCCCGGGCCGGTGATGATGTTGGCCCAGCCGGAACGCTCTTTGGTGAAGCGGCGGACATAGCCTTGATAGTCCGGGTTGGCGAGTTGCTCGAAGCCGTCGGACCAGTAGAGAATCTGTTGACCGCGCACGAGTTTGCCGTCCAGCCCGATGACGGCGGCAAAGAGGTGGTGATCTCCGCCGGCATCGTCGAAGTAGTCCTCGGCTCCCAACGGTTTGAGGTAGGCGTCGCGCGCCCATTGGGGTAGGGAGCCGGGCTGGTTGTCCGGTTCCCAGGAACCGTTGCGCGTGGTGAAGATGTCCTTCACGATATAGACGACGTTGCTCTGAGGCCGGTCGGGGCGCTGGGCAATGGGTTTGATGGAGACGTTATAGTGGGTGACCCAATCGCTGATGCGCCGTGTGACGGTATGGCTGGGGTCAGGGGTAGGCGCAGGGCCTGGCTCCTCTTCCGGCGGTGAGGGTGGCGCAACCGGTGTCTCGGTTTCGAGGGTGGCTTCCCAGAGCGCGCGCGGGACGGCTTGCCAAACGACGAAGGTGGAGACAGGATGACCGATGGGTAGCCCGCCGCCGACTACGACCTCGGCGGCGCCGGCGGGCGCCCAGCACCAGGGGCCGGTTTCGCCGCGTTGGGGGACGAAGGAACTGCCGCCTGCCATGAAGAGGTTGGCCCAGCCGGAACTCTCTTTGGTGCGCTCGCGCACATAGTTGTTGTAGGTGGGGTCGCCCAGGCGCTCGAAACCGTCGGACCAGTAGACGATTTCATGATTTTTGATGAATTGGCCGTCCAGGCCGATCACAGCCGCGAAGAGGTGATGGTCGGCCCCGGCTTCCAGAAATTCGGGACGCAAATAGTCGGCGCGCGCCCATTCGGGCACGGATTCGTAGTCCGGCTTGGGTTCCCAGGAGCCGTAATAGGTCATGAAAATGTCTTTGACCAAGTAGACCACGTCGGTATCGGCGGCTGCGCCGGAGGGAGCGAGCGGTTCGTCTGGGCGCTGGCGGATGTCCTTGATCGCCATGTTGTAGGCGGCAAAGGCGACGACGATGCGTTGGTCTACCAGCGGTCGCGCCGGGTCACGGTCAGGCGGCGTGACCGGTTCTTCGCGGGGGGCTTCGTCCGCGGCAGGCTGGTCGGATGCTTCATCAGCATGGGCGACGGGCGCGGTCGTTGCCGCAATTTCCTGCACAGCGGCGTCCTCTGTCAGGGCGACAGGCGACGGGTCAGGCAGGAGCACGACCTCTGGGGTGTGGGTGCTGTCGTCATCAACGAACTCGGTTAAGGCCCAAGCAGGCGCTTCACGGTCGAGGTTGGGTAGGGCTAACGGTTCGTCACGGGTCGCAAGCGATGTGCTACTGAGATCGTCCACGCCATCCTCCGAGAGCGGCTCTTGGGGTTCGTCCATGGGTTCCTGTGTTGGTTCGGCTGCCTGAGTTGCGCGCTTGCTCTTGCGGCGGGACTTGCGCGGCGGCGCGGCTTCTTCCGCGGCGAACGGCTCCGCGGTGGGCGGTTCGGGATGCTCTTCGGCTGCCTGGAGTACGACTGTGTCGTCGGCAAGGGTGGGGGCCTGAGAGCGGTCGAGGGGTTGTTCGAGTAGGCGCGAAGGCTCGGCGGCAAGCGTCAAGTCGTCCTGGGACGGGCTGTCTTCCGGTAGTTCGATGACCGGCTCCGGCTCGTCCGGGAGCAGACCGTCAATGAGGGTGGGGCCTGGGTCGGTGCCGGCGTCGGTTTCGCGCGGGGCGATGTCGTAGACTTGGGCGTCAATCTCGCGCCAGGTCCCTTTTTCGGATAGATCAGCCAAGTAGGCGACCGTTTTGCCCGCAATGTCGTAGGTCTGCCAGGGGTGGTGATGGCCCAGGGTAAAAATGGAGTAGCCGAGGATTTGACCGGAGAAGCGCTCGACATAGCGCGCGCATTTGAGCAATTGCTCCACATAGCCTTCAGGGGTGGTGAAGGTTTGCCAGCCGGCAGGTTGATCGCCCCGAATCATGCCGTCTATGCCATATTCGGTGACGGCGAATTTCAGCCGCCGGAAGGGCAGGCGACGCAGGACTTGATGCTCCAGCCGGTAGATGTACCAGTCATAGGCGTTGTTGGGACCCCAGAGATCGGGCATACCGTATTGGTGGAGGGCAACCACGTGCCCGTTGCGCTCGGCAAACTCCAGCGCAGGGTAGACCAGGCGCCATGCAGCCATGCGGTCGTGTTCCGGGAGGTCGGGGTTACCGACGCTGAAGCCCATGATGGCGCAGCGATAGCCGGCGCGCTGCGCGAGCTGCATGCGTTCCAACTCGAAGGTGTTGAGCAGGGGCAGTTGTGATTGCTCCTGGAGCACTTCATTGGCGATCTGCCAGTAGTCTACGCCGTCGGCGCGGCGTTGTAGCGTCAGTTCGTGTGCCCACTGGGCAGCCGCGACTGGGTTGGCGCGGATGCGCTCGTTGACCTCATGGTCGGGGACAAAGATGCGTCCGACCACGACACTTTCCGGGCAAACGTCGCGCAGCGCAAGCATGTCGTCCGGATGAGGGTCGAGGATGGTGATCAGGCGCGGTTTCCAGCGCGACAGGGCATCCAGATGGGGACGGACGCTGTTGATGATGTGAGGGCCGATGACGGCCCCGCGCGGCTGGGTCAGCCGCTTGAGATAAGGCTTGGGGTCGGTGAAGCCGCACCAACCGTCGTCTTGGCTGAAGGGGATGACGCGCAGCCCGAAATGTAGGATCGGGCGGTCGGTGACACCGCTGTCGCCGCTGAGTCCCAGTTGTTGCCCGGCGCCGATCTGACGGCCCTTTTCCACGTCTACTTTGGCGAGATGACCGTAGAACGTTTGGCCCCAACGATGGCCCAGCACGACCGCATCGCCGTAGCCGTCGGGGTCGTTGCGTACATCTAACACGACACCGTGTTGGACGGCGAGAACCGGGGTGTGGAGGGGCAAGTCGAAATCCAAGCCGGGGTGACCGAGGAGTGCAACACCGCGATGGCTGAGGCGTCCGAAGAGATCGGGGCGGTCGCCAAAGGACAGGCTAATAGGATAGTCACCCGCGAAGGGTAGATTGCGGAGCATGCTCATAATGATTGTCCGTCAGATGGCTGTCTCTGCCTGGGCGGCGCCGGATGCGCCCGGCAAAGCACCGGGGGCGCCGCGATGCCCTTGGGGCGACTGCAAGGGACGTTGCTGCGCTGTGTCATTCTGCCATTATATGCGGAGGAGGGCGCAACGCCAACTATGAAAATGGCCTAAGCCCGCCAATGACGGACGCCGAACCGATGGCGGTCCGGCGTCCGTCATTGGCGGGGGGAGCGCCCTAGGCGGGCGTTGCTTCGGCGGCGGTGACCTGCTCGGTCTGGGCGAAGGGGTTGTACTCCCGTTCCAGTTCACGGCGGAATTGTTGGGTGTAGAGGCGATAGTAGTGACCGCGCAGGCGCAGCAGTTCACTGTGGGTCCCCATCTCACTGATGCGCCCGTTCTCGATGACGAGGATGCGGTCGGCGTTGCGAATGGTGGAGAGGCGATGCGCGATGACGAAGCTGGTGCGTCCTTGCATGAGGACTTCCATGCCTTGTTGGATCAGGGCTTCGGTGAGCGTGTCCACGGAGCTGGTCGCTTCGTCCATGATGAAGATGTCGGGGTTGGCGAGGACGGCGCGCGCCAGGCTGATGAGTTGCTTTTGGCCGACGGAGAGGAGGCTCCCGCCCTCGCCCACCGGCTCGTCGTAGCCTTTCTCCAGCGCGCTGATGAACTCGTGTGCGCCCACGGTGCGCGCCGCAGCCTCGATCTCTTCGTCGGTGGCGTCCAGGCGTCCGTAGCGGATGTTTTCGCGCACGGTGCCGGAGAAGAGATGGGGCGTCTGGAGGACCATGCCGATGCGGGACTGGATGGCGTGCTGGGTGAGTGTGGTATAGTCGGTGCCGTTGATGCGGATCACGCCGGATTTCGGCTCGAAGAAGCGGCAGATGAGGTTGACGATGGTGGATTTGCCACCACCGGTGGGGCCGACCAGCGCGATGGTCTCGCCTTGTTTCACCAGTAGGTTGAAGTTGGTGAGAACTGGGCTGCCTTCCTCGTAATAGAAACTGACATTGTCGAAGTGGATGTCGCCGCGCAGCGAGCCGGGGTCGGTGGCGCCGGGGCGATCCACGATGTCGGGTTGGGCGTCGAGCAAGGAGAAGATGCGCTCGCCCGAGGCGATGGCTTGTTGCATTTCAGCATAGACGCGCGCCATTTCTTGGACGGGCCACAGCATGAAGGTGACATAGGTGATGAAAGCCTGGATGCCGCCGATGGAGATGGTGGTGACGCCCAGATCGACCCGGTTGACCTGCCAGCCGCTGTAGTAGATGATGGCGCCCACGGCGAGTGCGCTGATGAGCTGGACGGTGGGCAGGAAGAGCGCGGAAAGCCAGGCCGCGCGATAGCCGGCGCGGTACATGTTGTGGCTGAGGACGCCGAACGCAGCCAGGTTCTCCGGCTCACGACCCAGCGACTTGATCACGCGTACACCGGTGATGGTTTCGTTGTAATGACCGGTGATTTGCGAGTTGATCTTGCGGACTTTACGATACTCCACGATGATGCGCTGCTTGAACTGGATGGCGACGATGACGATGACGGGAATCACGACGCTCACGATGGCGGCGAGCGGCGCATCAATCAGGACCATGAAGTAGATCGCGGTCACGATATTGAAGATGCTCCAACTGGCGTCGAGGATCCCCCAGGTGACCAGTTCTGCCAGGCGGTCGGTGTCGGAGGTGACGCGCGACATGATCCAGCCGACCGGTGTCTTGTTGTAGTAGGAAAGCGAGAGTTTTTGCAGGTGCTTGAAGAGCTGCTTGCGCAGGTCGTAGCGGATGCGCTCGCCCAAGAGACCGGTGGTGTAGATGAAGCCGAAGACCATGAGTGCTTGCAAGACCATGAGCGAGGCGTAGATGGTGAGGACACGGATGAGGGCGTCCATGTCGCGCGCGATGATGCCGTCGTCAATGATCAGCTTGCTGAGATAGGTGAAGTAGGAATCCAGGAACGACGCGCCTGCGATGAGAACAATGAAGCCTGCCAAGAAGGGCCAATGGGGCAGGGTCTGGGCAAAGATACGGCGCAGGGTGTTGCCGTTGAACTGGGTGGTGAATTCTTCTTCTTCGAACTCATGCGGATTCGACACTGTGTAACTCCTTTTGCAGTTCGGTTTCGATCCGGGTCTGCGCGGCGTAGATGCGCCGGTACATGCCCTCTTGGGCGAGTAGCTCGTCGTGGGTGCCCGCCTGGACGATGCGCCCTTTGTTGAGGACGAGGATGAGGTCGGCGTTCATGACGGTTTGGATGCGGTGCGCGATGATGAAGGTGGTGCGGTTTTGCATCAGCCGTTCCAGCGCTTCGCGAATGGCAGCCTCGGTCTCGGTATCCACTGCGGAGGTAGAGTCGTCGAGGATGAGGATGCGCGGGTTTTTGAGCAGGGTGCGGGCAATCGCCACGCGTTGTTTTTGTCCGCCGGACAGGGTGGTGCCGCGTTCGCCGATCAGGGTGTCGTAACCCTGGGGCAGTTTGTCCAGGATGACGTCGTGAATGGCTGCGGCTTTGGCGGCGGCTTCGACTTGTTCCTGGGACACGTCGTTGCCTACGCTGTAGGTGATGTTCTCGCGTACTGTGCGCGAGAAGAGGAACGGCTCTTGCTCTACGATGCCGATCCGGCTGCGCAAGTATTCGCGCGAGTAGCGCTTCAACTCCACGCCGTCGAGCAGGATGCGCCCGGAGGTGTAGTCATAGAAGCGGGGTAGCAGGTTGACCAGGGTGGTCTTGCCGGCGCCGGTGGCACCGAGCAAGGCGACGCGCTGCCCCGGCTCGACGCGGAAACTGATACCCTCCAGGGCAACGGCGTGATGTTGGGCGCGTTCGATGCCGTGGCGATCTGTCGGCTCGTTCGGGTTGCCGGCAGCGGGGGTGTCGTGCGCCGCTTTGCCGCGATCATTGCTGCCGTTGCCGAACTTGGGCAGCAGTTGTTTGAGCGTGTGGGCGAACGAGCCGTTTTGTCCTGTGCCGTTGGGCGCAGGCAGCGTGGGCGACTGCCCTGACGGCTGTGGCGATGCGGGAGCGGTGGTCGCCGAGGAGCCGTAGGCAAAGCCGACGTTCTCGAAGACAATCTCGCCGCGTAGTCGCGCTGGTGGTGTGAAGCCGGTCTCGGTCATGGGTTCGCGCTCCTGCCGAATTACATCGGCGACGCGACCGAAGGAGACCAG
>CAKZVN010000322.1 GCA_937922105.1 uncultured Litorilinea sp. | reverse complement strand
CCGCCCCCGCCGCCGCCTCCTACAGCGACGCCTGTGCCGCCCCCGCCCCAAGCAGCGCCGCCCCCGGCTGCCCCGCCGCCTCCGCCGGTGGACAACTTCCCGTTCATGCTGCTGGAGGGGGTCGAGCGCTGTGACCCCAATCCTGGCTTTACCTACTTCGAGGGCTATGTACGCCATGCCGACAACTCACCCATGAACGGCGTCTGTGTGCATATTGACTTTTACGGCCCGCGCGGGACCAAATGCTCGGGCTGTGATGGTGTGGGCGACGGCAATTGGGGCTTCTCGCCTTTCGGTGGTCCGGCTCCAAGCGGAACCTATGTAGAAATCTTTGTGGTGCCTTGTTCCGGGCCGATGCCCATGGGCGGTCAGACCCAACAGACCGGGTTTGGGGATTTGACGCCCCAGTCCAAGAAATGGACGCGCACCATCAACAGCAGCGAACAATGCACCGGCATCACCTTCGTCAAACGGTAGTTCTGTGCATCGAAATAAATTAGGGCTGCGTCGTCATGCTGAACGCGGTGAAGCATCCCCGCCTGCGCAGTACAGCGAGGGGAGGGGCCTTCGCTCCGCTCAGAGCGACCGCATTGGCGCGGAATTGACCCGGACCGCTGTGCGCCAAACGTTGGTGCTGTGGGCCGGTCTGCTCGTGGTGAGCGGGCTGGCCCTTTTGGTGTTGAGCACAGCGCCGGCGCGCGCCTGGCTGTGGCAACAGACCGGCGAGGAAGCCTTTGTCAGCCAAGTCAAAGGGTTGACCGATCTGCTCTCCGACCAACTGCGCCCCCGCCTCAACCTAGCCCCGGAAATTGTGCCGGCCTATGCCCAAGTCAACCCTTACGGCGTCAATGTCTTCTTGGAACAGGAAGTGGACCCGGCAAAACGCGAGTTGGCGGTACGGATGGCTGCGGAGGCCGGTTTCCGTTGGCTGCGCCAAGAATTCCCCTGGGAAGACATCGAAATCCACGGCAAGGGCGACTTTGAGGACCGCCGTCACATGCCGTACCGTTCGGCCTGGGAGAAATATGACCATATCGTGGCGCTGGCGGAACAGCATGATCTGGAACTGATCGTCCGCCTGAGCAATCCGCCAGCTTGGAGCCGAAGCCGCGGCGACGAGGTGGGCAGCTATGCCCCGCCCGACGACGTGCAAGATTTCGCCGACTTTGTGGCCGCGGTGGTGGAGCGCTATCGGGGGCGCGTGCGCTTTATCCAACTCTGGAACGAGCCGAACATCTACCCGGAATGGGGCAGCTATCCGATTGACCCGGAGGGCTATGTGGCGCTGCTCAAGGCTGGGGCGGAAGCCGCGCGCGCCGCCAACCCCGACGTGGTGGTGATTGCCGGCGCGCTCGCCGCGACCATCAACCTCCAACCCAACGACCCGCCCCCCGGCAACAGTCTGAGCGATCTTGTCTTTCTACAGCGCATGTATGACGCGGGGGCCGCGCCCTATTTCGACATCATGGCAGTGCAGGGCTATGGACTATGGAGCGGGCCGACCGACCGACGGCAACATCCGCGCGTGCTCAACATCGCGCACCATCGTTTTATTCGCGATCTCATGGTTGCCAACGGCGACGCGCACAAGCCTATCTGGATTTCGGAAATGAACTGGAACGCCGCGCCCGAGGACGTGGAGCCGCGCTATGGGCGGGTTACTTTGGCCCAGCAGGCCGAGTATTTGCCCATCGCGTATGCGCGTATCCAGTCCGAGTGGCCCTGGATCGGCGTCGCCAACACCTGGTATCTCAAGCGTGCCACCGATGCGTGGGAAGTGAACCGCCAGCCGGAAGCCTACTTTCGTCTGCTGGCTCCGGATTTTACGCCCCAGCCGGTGTATGAGGCCATCCGGCGGGCGACCGGTGCCCTCCCCTAATCCATCCCCATGTGCTCTCTTCCACGCGCAAGCGCTCGCGTGCGCCGGCTTGCCTCCCCGCTGTTTTTGCTTGCGTTCATTCTGATCGTCGCCGCAGGGCTGCGTTTTTATCGGCTGGACGGCTCCAGCTTGTGGAGTGACGAAGGCAATACCTGGGCGCTGATCGGGCGCGACTGGGCGACGATTGCGCGCCATGCCGCGGCGGATATTCACCCGCCCGGCTATTACTGGCTGCTCAAGGTCTGGAGTTTGGTCGCGGGCAGCGACGCGGCGGGTATGCGGAGCTTGTCGGCGTCGGCTGGGGTCTTGCTGGTCGCGGCGACCTATGGGGTGGCGCGGCGGTTGCTGCGATCGGAGGGCCGGGGTGGAGAGAATCCCGGTACGCTGCTTGCGTTGACTGCGGCGTGGGTCGCGGCGCTCAATCCCTTGCAAGTCTACTATAGCCAAGAAGCGCGCATGTATATGCTCCTGGCGCTGTGGGGTGTGGGGCTATTATGGGCACTGGTGGCGTGGATGCAGCGCGAGGCGCAAGCGGCGAACTTGCGCCGTGGGGTGACGGCGCCGGTTGTTTGGTTTGTGCTCTTGGGTGCGCTGGGGCTGTGGACGCACTACAGCTTTCCGATCCTTTTGGCTGCGGCGGGGTTGGCCTATCTGTGGCATTGGCGCGGGCTGTTGCAAGCCGGACGCGACGCAACGTATGCCCTGTCGCGCTATGTGGCGGCAAATGCGGCGGTGGTGGCGCTCTTCAGCCCGTGGTTGCCGACCGCGGTGGAGCGTGTCCTCAATTGGCCGAAAGGCGGTGTCGGCGTGGGGCCGAGCGAGGGTCTGCGCCTGACGCTGCAAACGTTGACCGCTGGGCCGCTGCGCGATCTGCCCGCGCCGCTATGGCCCTGGTTAGCCGGATTTGCGGCGTTGGTCTTGTTGGGCGCGCTGCGTGTGGCGCGGCAACCGTCCGGTGTTGCCGTCATGCTGTGGCTGGCGGCGCCGGTTGCACTCATGGCGGCATTGGGGCTGTTCACCGATGCGTTTCTGAAATTCCTCTTGGTGGCGTCGCCGGCGTGGGCCATCTTGGTTGCAGCCGGGTTGTTGTGGCGGCGACCCCGCGCAGGCGCGCTGATGACGGCGACGGCTGCGGCGGTCTGGGCGGTGATGGTGTTGCCCGCCTATTATGCGTCGCCCACGGCGCGCGACAACTATGCTGGGGTGGCACGCTATGTCGCGGCGGCGGGTGACCCGGACCGCGACGTGGTGCTCTTGAACGCGCCGGGTCAGCGCGATGTGTGGGGCTATTACGACCCCGGCTTGCCGCTGTTGACGCTGCCGAGCAGTCGTCCACCCGACCCGGAGGCTACCCGCGCCGAGTTGGACGCCGCGTTGACCGACCGGCGGCATGTCTACGCGCTCTTTTGGGCTACCGACGAGGCAGACCCGGCGCGGCTGGTGGAGAGTCGCCTGGATCAAATCGCCTTCCGCGGGCTGGAGAGCTGGCAGGGCAATTTGCGTTTTGTGGTCTATACATTGCCCAACCGGCTGGTGTGCCATGATTTGGCGCCTGCGCCGCGTTTCGGGCCGAGTATTCGTTTGGTGGCACACTGCGACGGCGGCGAGGCCGGCCGTGTGCCCAGCGGTGAGGTGGCGCTGGTGGGCCTGCGTTGGCAGACCGCCGACGTACTGCAGGAGCGTATCAAAGTGACGGTCCAGTTGTTGGATGCGCGCAATCAAGTGCTGGCACAACATGACGCCGAGCCGGCAGGCGGCTCGCGACCGAGCGACGGCTGGCTGCCCGGCGAAGTGATCGCCGACAACCACGGGCTGAATTTGCCGTCCGGTGTGCCGCCGGGTGACTACCGGCTGATTGTGGCGCTCTATGACCCGCTAACGGGTGTGCGCTTGCCCACGGAGACGGGCGATCATCTGGCGCTGGGCACGGTGACGGTGACGCGCCCGCTGCGCCGCTTGCCGGTGGATGTGATCCCCATGCAGCACCGGGTGCAGGGCGAACTTGGCCCTGTAACGTTACTCGGCTATGACCTGCACCGCAAAGACCACAGCCATGCGCCCCAGACGCCGGTGCAGGCGGGCGAGTTGGTCCACTTTTCCTTGCTGTGGCTGGCGCCCGATCCCTTGCCCGCAACATGGCCCGCGGATGCGACCTTTACGCTGCGCTTGGGCGGGCAAGAGTTGCGCGCCCCGCTGGCAGGGGGCGGCTATCCCACTGCCCAGTGGCAGCCAGGCGAGGTGGTGCGCGGTGAGTTCGATCTCCTCTATGACGGCGGCGACCGCACGCCTATTCTGGAGGTGGACGGGGCGCAGCTGCGGTTGGCCCACGTCCCGCGCTGAACGCAGGCTCCGGCCGTGCCCCAATTCAGCCCGGTTTGACAGGTCACTATGTTTGTTATAGCATTCACACACGATTGGAGGCGATCCCAGAGGTTACGCATGGATAATGTCGTTGCACCGCCCATCCGCAATGCTTCCCCACCGGCCTATGCCATCGAGCAGTTCTTGTGCCCGGTGGACGAGGCCGCGCGCATCATCGGGCAGAAATGGACATTGCAGATTGTCCATGAATTATTGGACCACCCCTCCCGGCGCTTTTGCGAATTACAGGAGGCGTTGGGCGGCGTCAATCCCAGCACGTTGAGCAGCCGACTCAAGATGCTGGAGGAGGAGGGGCTGGTGCGCCGGGTGCAGGTGAGCGCCATCCCACCACATGTGGAGTATAGCTTGACGCCCATGGGCTACGATCTGCGCGAGGTGATCGCGGAGATCACCAAGTGGAGCAATGCCTGGCTGTGCACGCCGACGCGCGCCTGCTGCGACCACGATGACCAGGGCGAGCAGGACGAATAGGAGCGATAGGAGCGCGCGATGGCGATTGTGTGTGGTATCACCGTTGGGTTGTTGCAGGAGAATTGCTATATCCTGGGGTGCGAGACCACGCGCCAGTGCGCAGTGATTGATCCTGGCGACAACGCGCGCGCCATCCTCAAACTGGTCCGCCAGCACGACTTGACCGTGGTCGCGATCCTTAACACCCACGCGCACTTGGACCATGTGATGGCGGTGGACCCGCTGCGCGCAGCAACGCAGGCGCCTTTCTATTTGCACCGCGCCGACCTGCCTACGCTGCGCGATGTGCCCAACCGCGCGCGCCTCTGGCTGGATACCGAACTGGACCCCATCGGCGATCCCGACGAATTTTTGGAGCACGGGCAGATCCTGTCCATTGGTCAGGAAGAACTGGAAGTGCGCTTTACACCGGGACATGCGCCGGGGCATGTGGTGTTTGTGCATCACGCCGGGCGGCAAGTGTTCGGCGGGGATACGCTCTTCCAGGGCAGCATCGGGCGCTATGACTTGCCGGGCGCGGACGGCCCGACTCTGCTGCGCAGTATCCACGAGCAATTGTTCAGCCTGCCCGACGACTATGTGGTCTATCCGGGGCATGGCGAGGCGACTACTATCGGTGAAGAGCGCGTCTCCAACCCCTTTGTGGGGCGCTACGCGACGGCGCTCTAGTCGGGCGCGGTCAAGGACAGCCGGATGACACTGGGTTCGGATGCATTAGCCGGTTGGTTCCGGCGCAGACAGACGGAAGAGGCCGCGCAAATTCCTGCTGAGCGCAGCGCGGGCAGCACAACCGGCGGCGGGTTCACCGCGGAACCGGTGGCGGTGTGGAGCGCCGGGACACGGCTGGAGGCCGAGGTGGTCGCCGGGCGTTTGCAGAGCGAGGGCATTCCCGCCTTGATCCGGGCCGAGGCGCTGGGTGCAATCTACGGCTTGACGACCGGTTCGCTGGCTGCGGCGACGGTTTTGGTCCCGGCCCCGTTGGCCGACAAGGCCCTGGAAATCTTGACAAGCGACGTTGACTGGGAAGACGAACCTGACCATTCATTCGACCACCCCATCGGCGACCGGCCCGGCGACACCGGCCCCGTCTCTCACCGAGAGTCCACCTAACGGGGACGCGGCGCTGATCGCCGTCCGCAATCTCCATAAGCGATATGGTCGCAAGAGCGTGCTGCGTGGCGTTGATCTCCGTGTGGGCGCGGGCCAAGTCATGGCGCTGTTGGGCGCCAACGGCGCAGGCAAGACCACGCTCATCCGCATCATCAGCGGGTTGGCGCACCCGGAACGCGGTTCGAGTGAACTCGGCGGCGTGTCGTTCACGCGCGCCGGGCACGAGTTGCGGCGCTACATCGGGCTGGTGAGCCATGCGCCGCTGCTCTATGACACCCTGACCGCCGAGGAGAACTTGCTCTTTTTTGCGTCGCTCTATGACCTGGACGATCCGGGGCCGCGCGTGGAAAGCGTGTTGCGTGCGGTGGATTTGTGGTCACGGCGCCGAGACCCGGTGCGGACTTATAGCCGGGGCATGGTGCAGCGTCTTGCCATCGGGCGTGCCATTTTGCATAACCCGCCGGTGCTGCTGCTGGACGAGCCGGATACCGGGTTGGACCAGGGCAGCGCGCAGATGTTGCACGAATTGATCCGGCGGCTGGGTGCTTCCAACCGGGCGATCCTCCTCACCACCCACAATCTGGACCGCGCAGCGGAATGGGCCGATTCCGTGAGTCTTTTGGTTGGTGGTAGAATTGTGCACCAGGAAACGACCGCTGCCCTGGACGGCGCGCGCTTGCGCCGGCTGTATGCCGCGGCGGAAGAGGCTGCATGACCGTTTCGTCACCTGTGCAACCTGCCCCGGAGCCGGCCCCCGACGCTGCGCCGCCGCGCCTGGAAGAGACCCCCGTGCGCATGCGGCTGGGCAATCGTCCTGCGTCCTATTTTGCCAAAGTGTGGGCCGTGGCGCGCAAGGACTTGCGTGCCGAATTGCGTGCCAAAGAGTCCTTCAGCACCATGGTCACCTTCGGCGCGCTGGCGGTGTTGGTCTTCGGCTTGGCGTTTGACCTGCGCGTGCCGGAGGCCAAGATGGTTGCGCCCGGCGTGCTGTGGGTGGTGATTCTCTTTACCGGTGTCCTAGGTATGAACCGCAGCTTCGGCGCCGAGGTGGACCGCGGGAGTCTGGCGGCCCTGCTCTTGGCCCCGGTGGACCGCTCGGCGCTCTATTTCGGCAAGGTGATCGCCAACACGCTCTTTTTGCTGGCGACCGAGTTGTTGATCCTGCCTGTGATGTTGGTCATCCTGGATATCAACGTCCTGCAGCCGTGGATTTTGGTCGGCGTTTTCCTGGGCACGTTGGGCTATGTCTGTGTGGGCACGCTCTTCGGCGCGCTGACGGTGGGGAGCCGGGCGCGCGAGAGTATGTTGCCGATCCTGTTGTTGCCGGTGATGGTGCCGGTCTTCATGGCAGGCGTCGGCTTGACGGCGAGCGTGCTGGATGGTCGCGAAGTGGCGGACTTCCAGCGCTGGTTGTGGATTTTGGTGGCGTATGATCTGGTTTTTGTCACCGTCGCGTTCATGGTCTTTGACTTGATCTGGGAGGAAGTGTGAGCACACTTGCAGCCAAGCGTCCGATCCCTCATGGGCCGGGCCACATCTTCTTGCTGGTGTTGAATGTTGCCACGGTGGTGGCGATGGCGGTGTTGATGTGGGGAGCGTTTATCTACGCTCGCCCGGCGGCAAACTTGCATGGCGATGAGCAGATCGCCCAGCGCATCTTTTATATCCACATGGGCTGTAACTTCGGTGCGCTGGCGGGTTATCTGGTGTCGTTGTTGGGCAGCCTGGGCTATCTCTTGACGCGCAACTTGGACTGGGACCGGGTCACCCAGTCCGCGATTGAAGTGGGGACAATCTGTGGTCTGGGGACCGTGATTACCGGGGTCTTTTGGGCCAAGCCGACCTGGAATACCTATTGGACTTGGGACCCGCGGCTGACCACCACCACCATCACCATCCTGCTCTACATTGCGTATTTGCTCTTCCGCAACGGCATTGACAATCGCATTACGCGCGCCCGCTTCGGTAGCATCTACGCACTGGTTGCCTTCTTGAGCCTGCCCTTGACCTTCTACAGCGCGCGCTGGTTCCGTTCCATCCACCCGGTGGTCTTCGACGGCAACGGCAACCCGGACGGGCAGGGCGGTTTTCTCATCGGCCCGACCATGGGGCACACGGTGGGCATGGCTGCGATTGCCTTCTCGCTGCTCTTTTCATCTCTGATGCTCTACCGCTGGCGGCAATTGCGTTTGGAAGACCGCATCCACGAACTACGAGAGGAAGTCGAGTAACATGTTCTTTTTGGCGGCAGCATTCATTGCGGTCTGGTTGATGGTCACCATCTACCTGATCTATCTCTATACCCGTCAGCGCCGCCTGGAGGTGGACCTGGACGTGCTGCAGGAAACGCTGCAGGAGCAAAAGGGCGGCACGCGCAACAAGACGGAGCGATAGACGCGCTGCCTGCCAATCGTGGCGTGGGCGGGCGTATAGCACCGGTGCGACGACAGCGCCAGACTGTTGAAGCTGGTGTGCGCCCGCCTGCCCGGTGAAAGCAAGATCGCGACCCGAAGTCGCATGGGGAGTCGAGTATGGCACAGTTGACGGAGCAACCCGCAGCCGCGGTCAAGACGGCGCAGCGGGTAGGCGTCGCGCCGCAGGCCGCGCGCACCCAGGTATTTTTGCATGCTGTGGCCTTTGTGTTGGGTTTCAGCTTGATCTTCACGCTGGCAGGCGCGGCGCTCGGTCTCATCGGGCGCAATCTCAACCCCTACATGCCGGGGATTGCGCGCGTGGGGGCCGTGCTTTTGGTGATCTTTGCCCTCACGACGTTGGGGGTGGTGCGCCGTGCGGCAGAGTTCATCCGCAGGCGCACGGACTTGGCACAGAACCCGGCGGCGGCGGCGCTGGTCAGCATCTTGGACTTTTTCAACGACCTGCTCTATACCGAGCGCCGTGTGGCGGGGATGCACCAGGTGGATCGCAACTGGGGCTACCTGAGCAGCGCGCTGCTGGGCGTGAGCTTCAGCGCGGGGTGGGTGCCGTGTATCGGGCCGATCTTGGCGAGTATCTTTTTCTTGGCGGGCAACAGCGCGACCGTGGGGCAGGGCGCGGCGCTCTTGGCGATTTATAGCCTGGGTTTGGGGATTCCCTTCCTGTTGACGGGTGCGGCGTTCGGGCGTATGACCGGGCTGCTGCGCCGTCTCAACCGCCATGCCAACATCGTCAGCATCATCA
>CAKZVN010000321.1 GCA_937922105.1 uncultured Litorilinea sp. | reverse complement strand
CCTGGGTTCGCTGGCTTCGGTGAAGGAGGCCGCGGAGCGCATCCTGGCCGCCCACGACGAGATCGACATCCTCGTCAACAACGCGGGACTCATGGCCATCCCGGAGCGGCGTACGGTCGACGGCTTCGAGATGCAGCTGGGCACCAACCACTTCGGTCACTTTGCCCTCACCGGTCTGCTCTTGGAGCGCATTCTGGATGCGCCCGCAGGCCGCGTGGTCACGGTCAGCAGCAGCGCGCACCGCTTCGGCAGCATGGATTTCAATGATCTCAACTGGGAACAGGGATACAAAAAGTGGGCGGCATATGGGCGCAGCAAGCTGGCGAACTTGCTCTTTACCTTTGAGCTACAACGCCGCCTGGAGCAGATGGGTGCACGCGCAATTGCCGTGGCAGCCCACCCCGGCTACACCGACACCAATCTCCAACATGTCGGCCCACAGATGGAGGGCAATTCCATTGCGCTCAAAATCACCCGCTGGATGAACAAATTCATGGGTCAGTCCGCGTCCATGGGCGCGTTGCCCACGCTCTACGCCGCGACCGCGCCGGATGTACGCGGGGGCGACTATATCGGCCCCGATGGTTGGATGGAAGCGCGCGGCTATCCCAAGCGTGTCCAGCCC
Source organism: uncultured Litorilinea sp. (assembly GCA_937922105.1). Classification (GTDB taxonomy): domain Bacteria; phylum Chloroflexota; class Anaerolineae; order Caldilineales; family Caldilineaceae; genus QEUY01. Next base: position 2,628 of record CAKZVN010000321.1, on the reverse strand, counting down.
AACGCGGCAGCGACCGATCCCGTTGCCGCCGCCAAACTGTGGGAAGCGTCCGAAGCCGCCACCGGCGTGCGCTACGCCACCGCGGTCCTCGCCTGAAGAACCCGATCGCTGAATAACAAGCGCCGGGCGGTTTACCGTCCGGCGACCAACCATGCCTACCCAGCAGGCGAGCCGTCCCCTCAAGCCCCCTTGAGGGGACATTACTGCGTAGCCCAGGGCTTTAGTCCTGGACAATCCGCCACACCGTGCCCGCGTTGCCGTCTACTTCCACCCGGTCGCCGTCGCGCAGCCACTCTACTGCACCAGTCAACCCCACCACTGCGGGGATGCCCAGTTCGCGCGCCACAATGGCGGCGTGGGAGAGCAGACTACCCCGCGCCACCACCAGCCCCGCCGCCAGCGGCAAGATCAGAATCCAGCTGGGATCGGTGTGCTCGGCGACCACAATATCGCCCTGCTCCAGCGCGGCGTCCAGCGGGTTATGCACCACGCGCGCGCGGCCCTGGACGCGACCGGGCGACGCGCCGATGGCGCGCTGCATATCACCCGCCGGCGTTACCGGCGGCAGGATGGACGCAAAGCGGTTGCCCTCATAGACGCCACCGAAGGTGGCAAAACGCGCCGGCGGCGCGGGCAACGTCGCCCAAGTCGCAGCTTCCGCCTTGCGCAGCGCCGCCAGTCCGCGCAGATTTGTACACGTGACCGTCCCCTCCACCCAGCCGGTCACTTCGGCGACCTCCAAATAAAAGACATCAGCCGGGTCGTCCAGCGCGCCTGCAGCAAAGAGCCGCTCGCCCAGCGTGCGCAGGATGCGCCGCGCGCGACCAAAGACACGCGTGCGCTCGAAGCGCAGATTCTCGCGGTCACGCACGCGCGCACGCGCCTGGGCCAAGACCCAGCGAAAGAGCAGACGACGCAGCGGCTGCCCCGCCATCGCCCGGTCTGCACGCGCTTCGGCTTGGACCGCGGTAGACGCACTGTCGTCACGCACAGCCTCGATAGGGTCCCCCGACCCGGCGGCAAGCTGCCCCACCGCGCGCAGCAAGGGCAACGGGTCGTCGTGCAAGGTCGCGCTCTCCAGCTTCAACTCGTTGAGACAGCGCTCACCGAACTTCTCCAGATAGGCGCGATAGGCTGCGGCAAAGGTGGGCTGTCGCGCCAGCGCGTCCAAAATGTCGGGCAAAGCACCGCTGCGTAACCGCGCCGTGAAGCCGGGATCGCTCGCCTCCGCAGCCTGGGCTAGGCGCGCCAACTCGCGCACCCGCGCGGCAGGCTCCGCGCTGATCATCCCGCCTTGTCCGGTGAGCAAGTCGTTTTGCAGCGTCCCCGCCGCGTCATCGCACCACGCCGCAGTGAGCTTACGCAGCACGCCATAGAAGATCATGGCAAAAAAATCGTTGACCAGCGGCGCATCCCAACGCGGCAGCAACTCGCTTTCCAGGCGCCGGTAATAGGCGACCAGTTCGTCGGCACGCCATTGGCTCAAGTCGGGCGCCGGATTGAGCGCCCGATCCAAGCGGGCATAGAACGCGGCGCGGCGGCGGCCCAACGTGGCATAGGCGAGCACCAAACCGAGCATAGCGCGACCCAGCCGCAGCCGGTCCAGCAGACGGTCGCGCCAGGTCGCCGCAGCCAAGTCCGCCACGATCTCCGCGGGCAGGCTCTCCTTGACGCCCATCATCTGCTCCATGAAGCTGCGGTTCGCCTTAAAGCCGGGCAACAGCGCCAGCACACGGTACCAGTTGAGCAGGTTATAGTAGATGCGCCCGCGGATATAGCCGATGAGATTGGCGAAGACCGCGGGCCGCGCTGCGATCATGGCGCGCGGCACACCGAGAATGCGACATAGCTCTTGGTAGACTTCCTGATAGGCGCGGCGGGCAAACGAATAAGTGAGCGGCGTAGTCGTGCCGCCATAGCTCTCGATGATGTTGCTGTTGTCCCACAACGTGTAGACGCCGTCGGGGTCGGGCAACTCGCCCAGGGTCGTGATGGGCCGCGATTGGAGCAAATGCAACCGCGCGCCGTCCCACGCCCATTCGATGTCCTGCGGGCGGCCCAGGTGCGCGGCACAGCTGCGCGCCAGCGCCGCCACCGCGCGCACCGTCGCGTCGTCCAGCACCGGCGCGGTAGGGTCGAGTAGTGTAGCCTGGAGAATCGCCCCCTCGCGGTCCACGTGCCAGGTGTCGCCACTCTGTGCGCCGGTCGCTAACGCTGCGCCTAGCCCGCGCACCGCTGCCACCACCGCCACCCCGCGACGCCCGCTCACCGGGTCCGCGCTGAAGGCGATACCCGCCGCCTGGGCCGCGACCATGCGCTGGACCAAGACCGCAGGCGGCCCAGGCGGCCCCGTTAACCCGCGCGCGCGATGATAGGCCAACAGATGCGGTGTAAAGGCCGAACGCCATACATCCGCCACGCGCGCCGGGACCTCGCCACGTGCCACGTTGAGATAGCTGCTCAGTTGCCCGGCAAACGAAGAGTCACCGCCGTCCTCCTCCACCGCGGACGAACGCACCGCCCACGTCGTGCCTGCCGGTGCGTTGGCTGCGAGCCACGCATCCAGTTCGGCTGCCACCTCCAGCGGCAAAGCCAGCTCCGCCGGCGTGGCGTGGGGCATCTGCGCCT